>JADGOX010000056.1 GCA_017882745.1 Mycobacteriaceae bacterium
CCGGGGGGTGGGCGATGGCCGCGTCGAGCACGGACATCTGCCCCACTCGGCCGCCAGCCCCGTTGACCGCGGGGACCGTGTTGGCGTTGGTGTTCACCTGGCCGGCGCTGCAGCCGCCGAGCACGGTGATCGCGCCGACCGCGAGTGCGGCGCCAAGAGCAGCCCTGGCGGAGTTTCTCTTGGGGATCACTGCGCGTCCTCCCAGACAGTGCGTGGCACGTGGTGCCGACCGCTCGCCGTACGACCGCGGGTGCGGTTCGATCTCGCAGACTAGTGGCTCTGGTAGTCGCCGTCACCGTCCGGGTGGCTCACGCACGTCGCACATCTGTTGTCAACCCCCGACTTGCGGGCGAAACTTTGGGTCTTGGGGCCGTCCTGGGCCTCTGACCTGCAGAGACGGACAACCTGCAGGTCAGTCGCGTGCTAGACTCGAGTTAGCGAAAGGGGCTGCGAACAGATGATTTTCAAGGTCGGAGAGACTGTCGTCTACCCCCACCATGGTGCTGCACTCATCGAGGCGATCGAGAAGCGGACCATCAAGGGTGAAGAAAAGGAATATCTCGTCCTCAAGGTTGCCCAGGGCGACCTGACGGTGCGAGTGCCCTCTGACAACGCTGAATACGTGGGTGTTCGTGACGTAGTGGGGCAGGAAGGCCTCGAGAAGGTATTCGATGTACTGCGCGCACCGCACACCGAAGAGCCGACCAACTGGTCGCGACGGTACAAGGCCAACCTCGAGAAGCTCGCTTCCGGCGACGTGAACAAGGTGGCTGAGGTAGTCCGTGACCTGTGGCGTCGCGAGGAAGATCGCGGCCTCTCGGCTGGCGAGAAGCGGATGCTCGCCAAGGCTCGGCAGATTCTGGTCGGTGAGCTCGCCCTCGCGGAGGGTACTGACGAGGAGAAGGCCACCGCCATCCTCAACGAGATCCTCGTCGAGGCTTCCTAGCGCAGCAGTGGATCGTTCGACAGCCGGCGGCTGTGATGTCGTAGCAGTGGTTCCTGCGGCGGGCTTGGGCCTGCGTCTCGGCGCGGGTGTGCCCAAGGCGTTTGTGTGGCTCGGGGGGAGCACGCTGCTGCGCAGGGCCGTCGATATGTTGCATGCCGCCGGTGAGGTTCAGCTCGTGGTCGTCGTCGTAGCCGCCGAGTTCGTCCGTGCGGTTACCGATGAGCTCGGGTCCGACGCCTTGGTCGTGGCCGGTGGCGTCGAGCGGACGCACTCGGTCCGCGCTGGCTTCTGTGCCGCGCTGGCGGCCGCCCCGAGCGCGCAATATGTACTGGTGCACGATGCCGCGCGGGCACTGACACCGTCCCGGCTGGTGACCGACGTGGTGTGCGCCTTGCGCTCCGGCGCCGAGGCCGTGGTCCCCGTGTTGCCGGTCCCCGACACCATCAAGACCGTGGACGCCAACGGCCTGGTCACCGGTACCCCGGATCGCTCAACCCTTCGAGCAGTGCAAACCCCCCAGGGATTTCGGGTGGAGGTGCTGCGGAGGGCACACGCCCAGGATGCTGCGGCTACCGACGACGCCGCCCTGGCCGAGCGGACCGGAGCAACAGTGCACACCATCATGGGCGACCCCCTGGCTTTCAAGATCACCACCGCCCTCGATCTTCGGCTCGCCCGAATGTTGCTGGAGCAGGAGTGAGAGTCGGCATAGGCACGGACGTGCATCCGGTCGAGGCCGGGCGTGAGTGCTGGATCGCCGGACTGCGCTTCGAGGGGATCGACGGCCTGTCGGGACACTCCGACGGTGACGTCGCCGCGCACGCGCTCTGCGATGCGCTGCTGTCCGCGGCCGGGCTCGGCGATCTGGGTTCGGTATTCGGTACGGGCCGACCGGAGTGGTTGGGCGCCAGCGGAGTTCGGCTGCTCACCGAGGTGGCGCGGCTCCTCGCCGAGGATGGTTGGCAGGTGGGCAACGCCGCGGTGCAGGTCATCGGCAACGCGCCCAAGATCGGTCCGCGGCGCGCCGAGGCCCAGGTGGCGCTGTCTCAGGCCGTGGGCGGTCCGGTTGCCGTCTCGGCGACTACCACCGACGGACTCGGGCTCACCGGCCGGGGCGAAGGCGTGGCTGCGGTCGCGACGGCGCTGCTGGTGGCACTGAGCGACGCCGACCGGCGGTAGCATAAGCCGTCGTGAGCCTGCGACTGTATGACACTGCGTCGCGTACGGTGCGTGGCTTCACGCCCCTGCGGCCGGGTCATGCGTCCATCTACCTCTGCGGCGCGACGGTGCAGGGTGTGCCCCACATCGGGCATGTGCGCAGCGGGGTGGCCTTCGACGTGCTGCGCCGCTGGCTCGCGGCCAACGGTAGCGACGTACTCTTCGTCCGCAACGTCACCGACATCGATGACAAGATCCTACGTAAGGCCGAGGAGCACGGGCGGCCGTGGTGGGAGTGGGCGGCCACCCACGAGCGGGCCTTCGACGATGCTTACGCGGCGCTCGGGGTGCAGTCGCCTTCGGTGTCTCCCCGGGCCACCGGGCACGTCACCCAGATGGTGGAGATGATGCAACGGATGCTCGATGCCGGGCATGCCTACGCCGCTGACGGCGACGTGTACTTCGACGTCACCAGCTTCCCCGGCTACGGCTCCTTGTCCGGTCAGAAACTGGCCGATGTCCATCAAGGTGAGAGTGCAGCCACTGGCAAGCGCGATCCTCGCGACTTCACGCTGTGGAAGGCTGCCAAGCCGGGCGAGCCCTCGTGGCCGACGCCCTGGGGTGCAGGGCGACCAGGCTGGCACCTGGAGTGCTCGGCGATGGCTGAGGCCTACCTGGGTCCGAGCTTCGACATCCACTGCGGTGGTCTGGACCTGGTGTTCCCGCACCACGAGAACGAGTTGGCGCAAAGTCGCGCGGCTGGCGACGACTTCGCCTCCTACTGGCTGCACAACGGCTGGGTGACCATGGGTGGGGAGAAGATGTCCAAGTCCTTGGGCAACGTCCTCTCCGTGCCCGAGGTGCTCAAGCGCGTTCGTCCGCAGGAGCTTCGCTACTACCTCGGCAGTGCGCACTACCGGTCGATGATCGAGTTCTCCGAGTCGGCGCTACAGGACGCGGCCGCCGGCTACCGCCGTTGCGAGTCGTTCGTGCACCGGGTGCTCGAGCGTGTGGGTACTCCGGAGTCAGGGGTCTTCTGCGCTGAGTTCGTTGCTGCGATGGACGACGACCTCGGGGTTCCCGCGGCCCTGGCGGCTGTGCACGGCTGTGTCCGGGAGGGCAACACCGCGCTGGAAGCCGGGCAACACCAGGCAGCGTTGGGCGCGGCAGGCAGTGTCCGGGCAATGCTGGCGGTGTTGGGGGTCGACCCGCTCGACCCGCACTGGGCCACCAATGGGCAGTCCGCGGCGGCCGAGCATGCGCTCGACATCCTCATTCGTGCCGAGCTTGACCGCAGACAAGAGGCGCGAGCCGTCCGCGACTTTGCGACAGCTGACGAGGTGCGCGAGCGCCTCGCCACCGCAGGCGTCGAGGTCACCGATACACCAGATGGTCCACAGTGGACGTTATCGAAGAAGGAAGAAGAGGTCTCCTGATGGCCGGTAACTCGAGCAGGCGTGGGGCCGTTCGCAAGGGCGAGGCAAAGAAGGGTGCCACGGTGGGTTCCGGTGGGCAGCGCCGCAGGGGGCTCGAGGCGCGCGGTGCCACGCCACCGGCCGAGGAGCGCACCAAGCACGCCGCCCACCGGCGGGCGAAGGCCGCACAGTCCGCGAAGCAGGGTCGCCCCTCCTCCGGTGGCCGAGGTCGACCCGCAGGGAAGCCGGTGGACGGTCCCGAGACGGTCCTGGGACGTAACCCCGTCGTCGAGTGCCTCCGGGCCGGGGTGCCGGCCACCGCGTTGTACATCGCCGTGGGCACCGAAGCCGACGAGCGACTTGACGAGAGCATCAAGTACGCCTCGGAGCACGGCATCGCGATCCTGGAGGTGCCCCGCACCGACCTGGACAAGATGAGCAACAACGGCTTGCATCAAGGCGTCGGCCTGCAGGTGCCGCCGTACGTGTACGCGCATCCGGACGACCTGCTGTCCCGTTCCCGAGCTGCCGGTGGCGCACCACTGCTGGTGGCGCTGGACAACGTCACCGACCCGCGGAACCTCGGCGCGGTGATCCGCTCGGTGGCGGCTTTCGGTGGCCACGGTGTACTCATTCCGCAGCGTCGTAGTGCAAGCGTGACGGCCGTGGCCTGGCGAACCAGCGCGGGAACCGCCGCGCGCTTGCCGGTGGCCCGGGCGACCAACCTCACCCGCACCCTGAAGGACTGGGCGGGCAAGGGTGTGCTGGTCGTGGGACTCGACGCCGAAGGCGAGACGAGCCTGGACGACTTCGTGCAGGCCACCGAACCCGTGGTGATCGTCGTCGGTTCGGAGGGCAAGGGCCTCTCGCGCCTGGTCCGCGAGTCCTGCGACACGATCCTCAGCGTCCCGATGGCCGGTCCCGTGGAGAGCCTGAATGCCTCGGTGGCTACCGGTGTGGTGCTGGCGGAGATCGCACGGAGGCGGCGCCAGGCCTGACGGGCGCGAGCCACCCGCTGTATGGGGCGTGTGCGCTGCGCGGCGGCTACCTCAGCCGTCGCTGCTCGAGTAGAAACCGTAGCGCCGTCACGACGTCCTCGGTGGAGTCCACCCGGTAGGTGGCGGCCGTGTCGCCTGGACCGACCTTGAC
>JADGOX010000306.1 GCA_017882745.1 Mycobacteriaceae bacterium
GATGTTCTCGCGAAGCCGCACCACACCGGGCGCGGTCGAGCCCGGCAGCAGGGGGCCGCGATAGGCCCGCATCGCGGCGATGACGTCGCCAACGGCCAGATGGGTCTCGACGGCGAGCCAGTCGGCGGTGAGCTCAGCCACCAGCCGGTAGGGCCGCGACGCGAGCAGCTCGTCTCCGAGGAGGTGGCGCAGCCGGTTGAGCTCGGCCCGTAACGTGGAGCTGCCGGTGTCCTCCTCGTACAGCAGCACCGCCAGCTCGTCCCCGGACAGACCCTGCGCCGCCGAGGCCAGGAGCAGGAGGATCTCGCTGTGGCGGGGGCTGAGCCGGATCGACTTCCGCTTGCCGAGGCCGTCGACGATGGTCAGCAGGGAGTCCGACCGTCCCAGGGACTCCAGGACCACGAAGATTCCGCCACCACGATGCTGTTTTCGGACCCCGAGCGGGCGCACCTCCCGGGCAAGCTCGGCTTCGGCCATCCTGGCCGCCGCACGGACCATGGCCATCGTCTGCGGCATCACCGCGCCAACGCCGCCAGTGATGTCCAGGACACCGAGCAGCGATGACGTGTTCGGATCATGGATGGGAGTGGCCGCACAGCTCCAGTGCTGCATCGAGCTCCGGAAGTGCTCGGCGCCGACGACCCTGACGGACTCGTCGAGGGCCAGCGCCATGCCGGGCGCATTCGTACCGGCCAGCCGCTCATCCCAGTTGCTGCCCTCGACGAAGCCGATCGACTCAGCCCGGCGCAGGAGGCCGGGCGAACCACAGATCCAGAGCAGCTGCCCGGCTGCGTCCGAGACGGCCATGACCGCATCGCAGTCACGGGCAGCCTGACCGAGAACATCATCGAGCAACGGGAACACCTGGGCCAGCGGATGGGCCTCCCGGTAGTCGCGCAGTGCGTCACCGGGCAACGTGATCGGGGCGTCGACGGTGTCTGCCTGCACGCCCGCGGCGGCCGAGCGGAACCACGACTCGGCCACCTGGGCGCGAACACTCTCGGAGTCCATGCCCCAGAGTAGAACCTGAACTTCCCCGATCCGACGAGAAGGCGGTAAGTCAGTGTCCAGCTCAGCCCGGCCAGGTCAGGCCGGGCTGATCGACACCTGCTGTGCTCATCAGTACTTGATGACGACTCGGCCGTCGATCTTGCCGTGCTTCATCTCCTCGAATACGGCATTGATCTCGCTGAGGTCCCGGGTGGCTACGGTGGGATGGATCTGTCCGCGGGAGTAGAACTCCAGGGCCTCCTTCAGGTCCTGGCGGGTGCCGACGATGGAGCCGCGCACCGTCAGTCCCTTGAGCACGATCTCGAAGATTGATGCGGGGAAATCCCCTGCAGGAAGGCCGTTGAAGACGATCGTGCCGCCGCGCCGCGACATGTGGATCGCCTGGCCGAACGCCGAGGGATGAACGGCGGTGACCAGGACGCCGTGGGCGCCACCGGTCACCCTCTGGACAACCTCGATCGGGTCCTCGTGCAGCGCATTGACCAGCAGCTCGGCGCCATGCTTCTTGGCCAGTGCCAGCTTGTCGTCCGCGATGTCGACCGCGGCAACGCGCAGGCCCATGGCCTTGGCATACTGCACTGCGATGTGGCCCAGACCGCCGATGCCGGAGATGACCACCCACTGGCCGGGCCGGGCCTCGGTCATCTTCAGACCCTTGTAGACCGTGACGCCGGCGCACAGAACGGGAGCTACCTCAACAAGGTCGGCGCCGTCCGGAATGATCGCAGCGAACCTGGCATCCACCAGCATGTACTCGCCGAAGGAGCCGTCCACGCTGTAGCCGGCGTTCTGCTGCTTCTCGCACAGGGTCTCCCAGCCCACGTTGCAGTACTGGCAGTCGCCGCACGCCGAGAAGAGCCAGGCGTTGCCGACCAGCTGGCCGAGGGTGAGGTTGGTGACGCCCTCGCCGAGGGCGACGACGGTGCCGACGCCCTCGTGGCCCGGGATGAACGGCGGGTTCGGCTTGACCGGCCAGTCGCCCTCGACCGCGTGCAGGTCGGTATGACAGACACCGCTGGTGATGAGCTTCACCAGGGCCTGTCCGGGGCCGGGTGCGGGGACCGCGACATCTTCCACGATGAGGTCCTTGCCGAACTCCTTGACTACTGCTGCCTTCATGTTCGTCATGTGACTGGCCTTTCTACTCGTCATTGAGTGAACGGTGCGTTTCGTTGGCCGCATGGGCCTGGTTGTGCGGGAGCCGTCGGGCGGCACGATTCCTGCGGCACCCGACGGCTCCTGGCGTTGCCCGGTGATTCTTCTAGAAGAACGACTGGCCTAGAAGAACCCGAGCTTGTTCTCGGAGTAGCTGACCAAGAGGTTCTTGGTCTGCTGGTAGTGCTCCAGCACCATCAGGTGGGTCTCGCGACCGATGCCGGAGTCCTTGTAGCCGCCGAAGGCGGAGTGCGCCGGGTAGGCGTGATAGTTGTTCACCCAGACGCGGCCGGCCTGGATGTCGCGGCCGGCGCGGTAGGTGAGGTTGCCGTTGCGGGACCAGACACCCGCACCCAGCCCGAACACCGTGTCGTTGGCGATGGAGATCGCGTCAGCGTAGTCCGTGAAACGGGCCACCGCGAGAACAGGGCCGAAGA
>JADGOX010000307.1 GCA_017882745.1 Mycobacteriaceae bacterium
AGGGCGACCTGCGCGGGGGTTCGCAACCGCGCGCGGAGCAGCGTGGCCCAGGGCAACAGCGAGGGCCGCTGCTCGGTGGCCTCGAACTCCGGTCTCCAGGCCACCGGCTGCAGGTCAAGGTGAGCGGTGGCGACATTCGCGGCCACCAGCGCCCGGTCGATAACAGTCTTCATCCCGCCCGGCGCGGCGCCGAAGGTCGCAAAGCCCACGACAGGTGTCACGTTTACCGGCTCACTGGCGGCCGTGAAGGAACCGCGGGCGACATGTTGGGAGAGCCGGAGCAGTCGCTCCCGGGCGAGGACCGGGTCTGTCTCGGGCATCAACACGAGCAGTCGCCCCTCGGTGTCCTGGCCGATCAGGTCCAGATCTTCCGCGCCGGTTGCGGCGAGCACGGAAACCTGCACGCGCAGGTCCTGGTCAGCGCGGGTGCCCAGGCGGGCGGCAACGGCCGGGCGTTCGGCCAGGTCGAGGGCGGCAATACAACCCGACCGGCCCGACCGATGCGACCGCTCGATCTCCCGGGCCAACTCCTCATAGAGTCGTGCCTCGGTCACCAGGCCGGTACGGGGCGGCGGCACCTGGTCGGCGGCAATCGCAGTCCGGGCCAGCTTGGCCTCCACCCTGGCGACGATCTCATCGAGGGAGAACTGCTTTCGGATGTAGTCGTCTGCACCCAACGCAAGGCCGCGAACGGCCTCCTGGGCGGAAGCCTTCGCCGTGAGGAAGATCAACGGGATCGTGGCGGTCGAAGCCCGCGAGCGCAGGCGTTGTATGAATTCGAACCCATCTATGCCCGGAATGGCCACGTCGCACACCACGATGTCCGGCGGACTCGCGCTGACCATATGCAACGCCTTGATCCCCGACTGGGCCGTGTCCACGGCGTGGCCAGCCCGCTCCAGCGCGACCTTCAGCAGCGCGAGCATCATCGAGTCGTCGTCGACCAGGAGAATGGTGTTCGACCGGGTGGGTAACCCGTCGAAGGGCGGTGGCGGGGTGTCGAGGCCTCGGAAAGTCGCGTCCGACGCGGCTGACTTCCGCCCCGGCTGGTCTTCCAACCCCAGAATGGCTGGGGTCGACGAGGAATGCCCACCTATCTGATTTGACGCAATCACCCCCCCTAGTCGGTGGTGAGCCCCGAGACGGGGTTTACCGGTAAAATGTATACCTTTAGATGTCGTGGTTCCATTCGGCGGAGCAGCCTTCTGGAGAGGCTCGCTATCGGTCATAGCGGGAACTTCCTTATGGTTTGAAGTCGGGGTGATGAGGCGGTGGGGGTGACGGATGGAATCCACCAGAAATATGTTTCTGCCATGGGCAGCCGAGGTGCTTTCCTATTGCCGCGATCAGAATTGCAATTACCATCCGACCGGCGCGCAGATCTAGCAGAGCCGGAGCCCTTGCGATGTCTCGGGCACCGCAAGAGGGACTCGCCGTGTCGTCACCGCTTCTTCCGGAAGGGCCGCGGTGCCAGTGCTTGTCGTCCCGATCGAGTATCAGCTTGTACGGAAGGTACCGACCAGAGGTCCTGGAGGTGGCCGTAATCCCTCAAGGGTGACGGGTTGCCAACCCTTGGGTTGGGTATCTCCTGGTGTGCTCCTGGGCGGTGTCGGGGGACTGCTGGGGTGTCAGCGGGGGAGAACTGGCGTGTCGTATCCCGAGCTTGTCCAAGGACGATCCGCCAGCGGGTCGAGGCGCGGCCGCCGCCGACTTTGACCTTTTCCAAGAAGCACCCGCAGTGCCGCCGCCCGCGCCGCCACCCACACCGCCGCCACCGCGTCGGCGAGCACCGACCCGGCCGGAGCCAACGCCCCCCAGCTCCGGGTCCAGCGCCGCGGCCAGCGCGGACAACCACGCCCGGACCCAACACCAGGTAGCGCTGGACGCGGCGTTCGGTTGCGGGCTGTACTCGGCCAGGGCGGCGACCTTTGACCCGCGGAGGCCCCGTAGCGGAAGCTGCCGTCGTGCTGGGCAATCCTGCAGTAGACCCGCAGCACAGCTCGGACAGCACGATGCGAGACGACCAGGCTGGTCGCGCGGCCCGCCGCGGTCGCCGTCTTCAGCACGGTGCCCGGCTCGACAGGCAGGTCGTCGAGGTGGTTGACAGCGGGCACAAGCGCGGCGGTCATGCCGACACCCCGAGGGAGGGCGTCCTGCACGTCAGGAGGTATCTACGTCAACACGCCGACGTAGCTTCGGCCTAAAAACCTCGGCCGCAAACCAAGACGTGGGGGCGGTCTTCGGTTCGTCCGTACTCACCTGGAGCTATTGGGCGCTGAAGGTCGCTGTGAAGAAGGCTTACGTCTACTCGCCCGCTGTTTCGGGCGGCGATGGTCGACCGGCGGAGCAGCGACGCATCGATGTGGCGGGCGTGGCCGTTCGAGCGGCGGCTCACAGCAGCCGTCGGACATGCCACCGCATACGGTCGCCGGTCGTGTTCGCTGGGTACACAACGCTCGTACGGCTTCATAAGGGCACGGCTAAGGACGTCGTCGTCGAGTCACCACTCCACATCCGTGGGGTAGGCGGTCGGGCGCGGGCGTCGTGCTCGGTTTGCGGGTGCCTGCCGGCGTCCTGCGTCTCGGCCTGCTCCAGAAGCTGGGATGCCTGCTCCTGCGCCTGCTCGCGGCCGCGCGCGAGCAGCTGCTCGGCCTCGGCTCGGGCGGCGGCGACGATCTGTTCCGCCTCGGTGCGGGCTACTTCGTCATGGCGTGCCCGCAGCCCG
>JADGOX010000308.1 GCA_017882745.1 Mycobacteriaceae bacterium
AGGTAGGACGCCAAACCGACGCCCTCCCAGCCCAGGTACAGGGTGACGAAACTGTCGCCGAGGACCAGGACCAGCATCGCGGCGACGAAGAGGTTGAGATAGGCGAAGAATCGGCGACGGCCACCGTCATGACTCATGTAGCCAACGGAGTACAGATGGATCAGGAAACCGACGCCGGTGATCAGCAGCACGAACGTGAGCGAGAGCGGATCGATCCGCATCCCGAAGCTGAGGTGGAAGCTGCCCACACTCATCCAGTCGAACAGCTTGATGTCGTTGACGCTCCGGCGGTTACCCGCATCCGCCAGCAAGGCCAGGCCGTAGCCGAAGCCGGCCAGCACCGTCGCGCAGCCCAGCCAATGACCCCACCGGTCGCTTCTCCTGCCCGCCAGGAGCAGGATCGCAGCGCCTACGGCGGGCAGCACAACCAGCAGCCACGCGTTGTTCTGCAGTGCACCCGGTGCCTGGAGGAGGTTCGACCCCTCACCCTCGGGCATTGCAGCCAGCATCGCCAGCTCTCTCATCGTCAGATGCCCCTGTCAGTACTTGAGCAAGTTGGCGTCATCGACCGAGGCCGAACGACGTGAGCGGTACATGGCCATGATGATTGCGAGTCCGACCACAACCTCCGCGGCGGCCACCACCATCACGAAAAAGGCCATCAGCTGTCCCTGCAGGTCACCGTTGATGCGGGCGAAGGTGACCAGCGTCAGGTTCACCGCGTTGAGCATCAACTCGATGCACATGAAGACCACGATGGCGTTGCGGCGCACCAGCACCCCCACCGCCCCGATGGCGAACAGCAGCGCCGAGAGCAACAGGTAATAGGTCGGGGTCACTCGCCCTCCTTCGCATCAGGTGTCTGGGTGGTGAGCTCGTGGGCGCCGACCTGACGCTGCTCGCCGCGCACCTGGGTGAGGTCTCCGGAGAGCCGCTCGGTGGCGGTGGCCTCGATGAGCGCCGAAAGCGAGTCCGGCGCCACCGAGCCGTCGGGCAGCAGGGCCGGGGTGGCGACCGAGTTGGCGGTGGCGAACACCCCGGGTCCGGGCAGCGGAGACGGGCGGTCGCCGCGAAGCCTTGCGGTCACCCGCTCCCGCTGGGTCAGCTTCCCTTCGCGGCCCCTGCCGGAGAAGGCGAGCACCATGGCGGCGAGTGCGGCGGTGATCAGCAGCGCCGACGTGAGTTCGAAGGGAAACAGGTAGTCGGTGAACAGCAGTGTGCCGATCTGGCCCACGTTTCCGCCCTTGGCGTCGTTGACCTGCACCAGGCCAGCGGGCCTCACGTCGGTGAGCGCACGGGCCAAGGCCGCGACCAGCAGGAGGGCAAAACCGATGCCCAGCCCGATCCCCGCCAGTCGCTGGCCGCGAAGCACCTCCACGACAGAGTCGGAGGATTCGCGACCCACCAGCATGAGGACGAACAGGAACAGCATCATGATGGCGCCGGTGTAGACGATGATCTGCACGACGCCGAGGAACGGTGCCTGCTGCAGCATGTACAGCACCCCGAGGCTGAGCATGGTGATCACCAGGAACAACGCCGAGTGCACGGCGTTGCGGGCGAGCACCATGGCGAGCGCCCCAGCCAGCGCGAGGGGCCCGAGGATCCAGAAGGCAACGGCCTCACCGGTACTGACCGATCCGGCGCCGTGCTCCGCGGCCACTTGGGCCAGCAGCATGGGAGTGCCCATCACGCGACCCCCGTACCCGGCCCGCGGACTGTGGGCTCACCGTCAACAGGCTCACGGGCCAGCTGCGGTCCATTGACGTAGTAGTCGCTCTCGTTGTCGCCGAGGCGCATCGGGTGCGGCGCCCGCTCCATCCCCGCCAGGAGCGGAGCGAGCAGGTCCTCCTTGGTGTAGATCAGCGACTGCCGGTTGTCGTCGGCGGTCTCGTACACCGCCGTCATGGTCAACGCCCTCGTCGGGCAGGCCTCGACGCACAGGCCGCAGCCGATGCAGCGCAGGTAGTTGATCTGGTAGTCCTTGCCGTACCGCTCCCCCGGGGAGTATCGCTCTTCCTCTGTGTTGCCGCCGCCCTCGACGAAGATCGCGTCGGCCGGGCACGCCCAGGCGCACAACTCGCAGCCCACGCACTTCTCCAGGCCGTCGGGGTGCCGGTTGAGCTGGTGGCGACCGTGGTACCCCTTTGCCGGAATCTTCACCTCTTCCGGGTACTGCTCCGTGGCAGCCTTGGTGAACATGGTCGCGAAGGTGAGGCCGAAACCCCTCACCGGATCAAGCAGTCCCATGACCGTCCTCCTCACTGGCGCTGGATTGGATTGCATTGGGGTCGGTCGGACTGGCGTCGGAAGCCTTTGCATGCCGCTTGTCCCGCAGCTGCGTCTTTGTCTTTGCATGCACAGCCGCGCTCGGGCCATCGCCGGCCTCCCCGGCCGCCAGCTCACCGCGTCGGGCACGCTCCGGAATTGGCGGCACCACCAAGTCCAGCGGGGGCACCGGGAAGGACCCGGCGAGCGCCACGCCGCCTCCGTCGTCCTCGACCTGTTTGTCGGGGACGAGGAACGCCACCGCAAGGAGGATGACGAGCACGACCCCGCCGATGATCAGCACCTCGCCGCCCGAGATCCCGTTGCTGCGCTGCAGCGCCCGCACCGTAGCGACGGCCACGATCCACAACAGGCTGAACGGCACCAGAACCTTCCAGCCCAGCGCCATGAACTGGTCGTAGCGAAAGCGCGGCAGGGCACCACGCAGCCAGATGAAGAAGAACAGGAACATGATCGTCTTCAGCAGGAACCACAGCAGTGGCCACCAGCCGGTGTTGAGCACCCCGTTGTCGATGGACGACAGGGGGAACGGCGCCCGCCATCCCCCCAGGAACATGGTGGTCGCGAGCGCGGAGACGGTGACCATGTTGACGTACTCGGAGAGGAAGAACAGCGCAAACTTCAGCGAGGAGTACTCGGTGTGGAAGCCTCCCACGAGCTCGCTCTCGGCCTCGGCGAGGTCGAAGGGCGCCCGGTTGGTCTCGCCGACCATCGACACGACGTACACGGCGAAGCTGCCGAGCAGCACCACGATGAACCAGCGGTCTGCTTGCGCGGCGACGATGGCCGTGGTCGACAAGGAGCCGGTGTAGAGCACCACCGCCACGATCGACAAACCCATGGCGATCTCGTAGGAGATGACCTGCGCGGCGGAGCGGAGCGCGCCGAGCATCGGGTAGGGAGAGCCGGAAGACCAGCCGGCCAGGACGATCCCGTAGACGCCGATGGAGGACGCGGCGAGCACGACGAGCACCCCGACGGGAAGATCTGCCACCTGAAGGAGTGTCTGCTGTCCGAAGATGGAGACCTGGCCGCCCAAGGGAATCACGGAGAAGGCCACGAACGCGGGAATGGTGGAGACGACCGGCGCCAGGAAGTACACCCACTTGTCGGCCAGCACCGGGCGGATGTCTTCCTTGAAAGCCAGCTTGAGTCCGTCGGCCAACGACTGCAGTATCCCGAACTTCCCGGTCCGGTTGGGGCCGTAGCGGTTCTGCATCCGACCGATCATGCGGCGTTCCCACCAGATCATCAGCAGCGTCAGCACCAGCAACAGGACGAAGACGCCCAGCACCTTGACGATCACCAGCCAGATGGGATCGTCGAGCAACACCTCGGTGCCTGGGGTGACTGAGCCTGACGCGGCAGCAAGGGTCATGCCACAACTCCTGTTGCTGATGTGGTTGCGACCGAAACCAGATCGCCGTGGGCCGCATCCAGTCCGCATCCGTCGGGTACCCACACGACCCCGTCGATGACGTCGGCCAGCTCCACAGGCAGCGTCACTGCGCTGCTCTCGGTAGCAAAGGCCACGGTCTGGCCAGCGGTCACACCCAGCCTGCGGGCAGTGGTAGCCGACATCCGCGCGAGCACTGGGCGCCGCGTGCCCGCCAAGGCTTCCTCCGAGGCCTGCAGGGCTCCGTTGTCGAGCAGCTGACGCCAGGTGGCCAGTATCGCTTGGCCGGCGCCGGGGACGTGCGCGGCTCCCGCGGCGACCGTCGGAGCTGCCTGCGTGGTGAGAGCTGCACCGAGGCGGGTGAACTCACCCGCAGCGGCCGCTGGGGTCTGGGTGAACAGATCAACGTCCATCTCGACGGCGAGCGTGTCGAGGACCCGGCAGTCCGGCAAGGCGTTGCTGCCGTCCACTGTGGTCTCGAAGGGGCGGATCCGCCCCTCCCAGTTGAGGTAGCTGCCGGACTTGTTCACCGAGGCCGCGACGGGCAGGACAACGTCAGCAAGCTCGGTGACCTCGCTGTGGCGCAGCTCCAGGCTCACGACGAACCCGGCGGCGGCGACGGCCCGGCGAGCCAGGTCGTGGTCGGGAAGGTCGGCCAGCTCCACTCCACCGATCAGCAGACCACCCAGCTCACCGGCCACCGCGGCACGCAGTATCGCTGAGGTGTCGCGCCCCGGCTCGGCGGGCAGCGCGCCCGAAGTCAACCGCCACGCGCGCTCGCACTCGGCGCGGGCCGTCGCATCGTTCACAGCGCGGCCACCCGGTAGCAGGGTGGGCACCGCACCCGCCTGCAGAGCACCACGCTCCCCCGCACGTCGCGGGACCCACGCCAGCCGGGCACCGGTGCGCTCGGCCAGCGCGAGCACGGCGGAGAGCAGCCCGGGGACGCCGGCAGCCCGCTCGCCGACCAGCACTATCGCGCCCGGTGCGGACAAGGAGGTGACGAGCTCGGGTGCGAGCTCGTCGAGTGCCGCCGCTTCGCCGCCGGGCAGGACGGGAAGAAGATGGCCCCCGGTCTTGAGCACTGCGGGGCTGCTCCACTGCCCGAGGTGAAGCACCCGGGCGCCATGGCTCCGCTCCGCCTTGCGCAGGCGAAGAAAGACGATCGGCGACTCCTCTTCCGGGTCGAAGGCGACGCACAACACCGTGGGAGCGGTCTCCAGGTCGGCGTAGGTTGCTCCACCAGATTCCGGCGTAGCTCCCAGCACGGCCGCGGCGAGGAAGTCCAGCTCCTCGGCCGAGTGCTGACGGGCACGGAAGTCGATGTCATTGCTGCGCAGCGCGATACGCGCGAACTTCGAGTAGGCGTAGGCATCTTCGGTCGTCAGTCGGCCACCGGCGAGCGTGCCGACACCCGCACCGTCACGTGCCGTAAGAAGCCCTTCGGCGGCCACCTGCAGCGCCGTGGTCCAGGAAGCCTCCGCAAGCTCCCCGTCCGCACCGCGCACCAGCGGCTTGGTGATCCGCTGCGCGTCGGTCAGGTAGCCAAAGGCGAACCGGCCCTTGTCGCAGTTCCACTCCTCGTTCACCTCCGGGTCGGCCCCGGCGAGACGCCGCTGCACCGTCCCGCGACGCCAGTCGGTCCGTTGGGAACACCCTGATGCGCAGTGCTCGCAGATCCCGGGGGTGGACATGAGGTCGAACGC
The DNA here is from genome assembly GCA_017882745.1 of Mycobacteriaceae bacterium. Taxonomy (GTDB): domain Bacteria; phylum Actinomycetota; class Actinomycetes; order Mycobacteriales; family Mycobacteriaceae; genus X156. The sequence goes on from JADGOX010000308.1 coordinate 5,392, forward strand.
GCGGGCACGGAAGCGGTAGTCGGCGCTGGTGAGCGCACCAACCGGGCAGATCTGGATGGTGTTGCCGGAGAAGTAGCTGTGGAACGGCTTGTCGTCTGCGACCCCGATCTGCTGGCGCGCTCCACGCTCGAGCAGCTCGATGAAGGCGTCACCGGCGATCTGCTCGGAGAAGCGGGTGCACCTTTGGCAAAGGACGCACCGCTCACGGTCCAGCAGGATCTGGGAGGAGATGGCGATCGGCTTGGGATAAGTCCGCTTCGGGTCGACGTAGCGGGAGTCCGCCCTGCCGTGCGCCATCGCCTGGTTCTGCAGCGGGCATTCGCCGCCCTTGTCGCAGATGGGGCAGTCCAACGGGTGGTTGATCAGCAGCATCTCCATGATTCCGGCCTGGGCCTTCGTCGCCACCGGAGAGCTGTGCTGGGTCTTGACCACGATGCCCTCGGCCACGGTCATGGTGCAGGAAGCCTGCGGCTTGGGCATGGGCCGACCGCCCATCTCCACCTCGACCAGACACTGCCGGCAGGCCCCCGCCGGCTCGAGCAGCGGGTGGTCGCAGAAGCGCGGCACGATGATGCCGAGACGCTCACAGGTACGGATGATCAGTTCGCCCTTGGGGGCATCGATCTCCGTGCCGTCGATGACCAGCCGAACGTGGCCTTCGGGCACCGGTCTGGGCTCCTCCGCGGACACGGACTCTTCGGGCGCTGGGGACTTCTCGGATGCCACGGTCATCGGGCTGCTCCTGCTAGGGCGCTGTCGGCGGCGACTTCCCTGTCCGTGACCGTCTGGTCAGTGCACAGGTCGAGGAACTCTTGACGGAAATACTTGATACCACTGGTGATCGGGCTCACCGCACCATCGGCAAGCGCGCAGAAGCTGCGTCCGAAAATGTTGTCGCAGACGTCGAGGAGTGTGTCGATATCCTCAACAGTGCCTTCGCCCCCCACCATGCGATGCAGCACCTTCTCCAACCAGAAGGTGCCTTCCCGGCAAGGGGTGCACTTGCCGCAGCTCTCGTGCTTGTAGAACTCGGTCCACTTCATCACGGCCCAGGGCACGCTGACCGTCTCGTTGAACACCTGTATCGCGGTCGTACCCAGCATGGTGCCTGCCTCGGCCGCACCCTCGAAGTCCAGCGGGACGTCCATGTGGTCCGCGGTGAGCAGCGGCGTGGAGGAACCTCCCGGTGTCCAGAACTTCAGCGGAATGCCGCCCTTCATCCCCCCGGCCAGCTCCAGCAGCTGACGCAGGGTGGTGCCCATCGGTACCTCGTACTGGCCGGGCCGCTCGATGTGACCGGACAGCGAGAAGATCTTGGGCCCTGGCGACTTCTCCCTGCCCATGCTCCGGAACCAGTCGCTGCCGCCGTTCACGATGAAGGGCACAGACGCAATCGTCTCGACGTTGTTGACCACGGTGGGGCAGCCGTACAGCCCGGAGGTGGCCGGAAACGGCGGCTTGAGGCGCGGCTGGCCTCGCCGGCCCTCGAGCGAGTCGAGCAGTGCGGTCTCTTCCCCGCAGATGTAGGCCCCGGCCCCGGCGTGCACCACGATCTCCAGGTCGAAGCCCGAGCCGAGGATGTTCTTACCGAGGTAGCCGGCTTCGCGCGCCTCGTTGACCGCGTGGTGGAGTCGACGGATGCAGTGCAGTGCCTCGCCCCGCACGTAGATGGCGCAGAAGTTGGCACGGATGGCGTAGCTCGTGATGATGGCGCCCTCGATGAGCGAGTGCGGGTCAGCCATCATCAAGGGGATGTCCTTGCACGTCCCCGGCTCACCCTCGTCTGCGTTGATCACCAAGTACTTCGGCTTGAGACCGGGACCAGAGGTATCGCCCGGCTTGGCCTGTGGGATGAATCCCCACTTCATCCCGGTGGGGAAGCCAGCTCCGCCGCGCCCGCGCAGTCCCGCGGCCTTGACCAGCTCGATCAGCTGCTCGGGCTTCGCCGCCAGTGCGGTTCGCAGCGCGGTGTAGCCCTCCAGCTGGGTGTACGTCTTCAACGTCCAGGATCCTGGTGAGGACCACCGCTTGGTCAGGACAGGAGTGATGGCATCAGTCATGGCTACTTCTTCTCCGGAACCGGGGGAAGGGCATGGAGCTCCGTCGAGTTCTCCGGCATGGCGGGAGCCTGCCACCCGTTGTCGTTCGCCATGACCACGCCACGCAGGGTCTCCGTCGCCGCGGACGGGGCATCGGCCCCGGAGGAGTCGAAGAACCCGGCAAGCTGGCGTTCGGCCCCCCTGAAGCTGGTCAGCGGTGCGCCGCGGCTGGGCGTCGGCCGACGGCCCGCCCGAATCTCACCGACCAACTCAAGGGCGGATGCGGGGCTCTGGTTGTCGTAGTACTCGTAGTTGACCTGCAACACCGGCCCGAGGTCGCAGGCGGCCAGACACTCCGCATGCTCCAGGGTGATCGAACCGGGCTCACCAGGCTCACCGGCGGTTCCCTCATGGGCCAGTGGCGCGCCGTCACCACCAAGCTCCGTCTGGAGCGCCTTGTAGATGGCGTCGCCACCGAGCACGGCGCACAGCGTGTTTGTGCACACACTGACCAGGTGCTCACCGCACGGGCGTCGCTTGTACATCGTGTAGAACGTCGCCACCGCGCTGACCTCGGCGGTGGTGAGATCCAGCTTCTCGGCGCAGAAGGCGATTCCGTCCTGGCTGACGTATCCCTGTTCGCTCTGCACCAGGTGCAGCAGCGGTAACAGCGCGGACCGCTCCTGCGGGTAGCGCGCCATGATCGCGCGGGCATCCTCGTGCGTCTGTTCGCTGAAGATCTGATCGTCACAGGACATCGAGTTTGTCATCGATCGACACCTCCCATTACCGGGTCCAGCGACGCCACGGATGCGATGACGTCTGCTACCAGTCCACCCTCGCTCATCGCCGGCATGGCCTGCAGGTTCACGAAGCTGGGTTCGCGAACGTGCGCGCGCAGCGGCCTTGTTCCACCGTCGGAGACCAAGTGGAAACCGAGTTCACCTCGAGGCGACTCGATCGACGTGTACACCTGGCCCGCAGGCACCTTGAAACCCTCGGTGACCAGCTTGAAGTGGTGGATCAGCGATTCCATCGACTGTCCCATGATCTTGCGGACGTGCTCGAGCGAGTTGCCAAGGCCGTCGCTGCCGACGGACAGCTGGGCCGGCCAGGCAATCTTCTTGTCCGCCACCATCACCGGCTGATTCGACAGCGCGGAGATCTTGTCCACGCACTGCTCGATGATCTTCAGGCTCTCGTGCATCTCCTGGACCCGAAGCAGATACCGCGCGAAACAGTCGGCTTCGGTCGAGGTGGGAACGTCGAACTCGTAGTTCTCGTAGCCGCAGTAGGGTTCGATCTTGCGTAGGTCCCAGGCCAGTCCCGCAGAGCGCAGGACGGGCCCGGTGATGCCGAGCGCCATGCAGCCGTCCAAAGGCAGGTAGCCCACACCTTGGAGACGGTTGCGCCAGATGGGTTGGCCGGTGAGCAGCGCGTCGTACTCAGGCAGCCGCTTACGCATCTCGGTGAGGAAGGCCGCGACCAGCTTCTCGAAGCCGGCGGGCAGGTCTCTCGCTAGGCCGCCAGGCCGAATGAACGCATGGTTCATCCGCAGGCCGGTGAGTTCCTCCAGCAGGTGCAGCACCGTCTCACGCTCACGGAAACCGAAAGTCATGGCGGTAGAGGAGCCGAGCTCCATCCCGCCGGTGGCGAGATACACCAGGTGCGAGGAGATGCGGTTGAGCTCCATCAGCATCACTCGGATGGCCTGGGCCCGTGGTGGCGCCTCGATGTTGAGCAGCTTCTCCACGGCCAGGCAGTAGCCGGCCTCGTTGAACAGCGGCCCCAGGTAGTCCATGCGGGTCACAAAGGTGACGCCCTGGGTCCAGGTCCGGGCTTCGATGTTCTTCTCGATGCCGGTGTGCAGGTAGCCGATCACCGAACGCAGCTGGGTGACCGTCTCCCCTTCCAGCTCGAGGACCAGCCGCAGCACGCCGTGCGTCGAAGGGTGCTGCGGGCCCATGTTGATGACGATGCGCTCGTCGGCCGCTGGGCCGGCGTCCCCACTGTCCGCCCCGAGCGAATCGGTGAAGGTGTCCCAGTCTCCGCCCGTGACGGTGTAGATGCGGCCCTCGGTGGTCTTCCGCTCGCCGGCTGGGCTCGGGTCGGAGACGTGTCCTGTCTCCGCGCCGAAGACGCGTCCTGTCTCCGTGTCGGAGCTGGTGTCGCGGCTCATGAGTAGGACCTCCGCTGCTCGGGGGGCGGGATTTCCGCACCCTTATACTCCACGGGAATCCCGCCCAGTGGGTAGTCCTTGCGCTGGGGATGACCGTCCCAATCGTCAGGCATCAGGATGCGGGTGAGGCCCGGATGACCGTCGAAGACGATGCCGAACATGTCCCAGGCTTCACGTTCCTGCCAGTCTGCGGTGGGATAGACCGCCACCACGCTGGGGACGTGCGGATACTCGTTCATCCCGCCGTCACCGGGCACATCCACCGCCACCTCGAGGCGAATGCGGTGCCGGAAGGTCATCGAGGTGAGGTGGTAGACGACGTGCAACCGCTGGGGAATCGGCTCGTCGCCGGAGAAGCCGTAGTCCACTCCGGACACCGAGCTGCACAGCTCAAAGCGCAGGGCGGGGTCGTCCCGCAAGGCCTGGCACACCTCGCGCACCGTCACCGGCCGCAAGTAGTAGGTGATCTCCCCGCGATCGACCACAACCTGCTGGATGGCATCGCGAATGCCCCGTTCCGCCAGTGCTGCGAGCAGGTCGTCGGTGACCTGGTCGAACCAGCCACCGAACGGACGTTCCGCCGCCGGCGGACTGTAAGCAGGCAGCCGCAGGCCGCCGTACCCGGAGGTGTCGCCGACGCCCCGGACGCCGAAGCTGCCCTCGCGAGCCCGGCCCGCGACTACACCACCACCGGCCTGATGCTCTCGGTCTTCGGCTATCTCGCGCTCACCCGAGGTCAACCCTCCGCTCTGCGCAGCCACGGTCGGCTCGGGAACTGCAGGGGAGTCGGAAGAGTTCTTCTGGCTCACGGCGTCTGCACCTCCGACGGGCGGTAGCCCTTCGCGTAGCGCAAGGACGAGGGCACCATCTCGGTGCGTGCACCGCTGGCCAGGCGCTCCGCGGTACGGACAGCACCGAGAGGCTCGTCCATGATCTTGGCGTGCAGCTTGAGGATGGCGTCGATGAGCATCTCCGGACGAGGTGGGCACCCGGGCAGATAGATATCCACCGGGACGATGTGGTCCACGCCCTGCACCACCGCGTAGTTGTTGAACATCCCGCCGGAGGACGCGCACACTCCCATTGCGATCACCCACCGTGGTTCCGGCATCTGGTCGTAGATCTGGCGCAGCACGGGGGCCATCTTGTTGGTCACCCGGCCGGCCACGATCATCAGATCGGCCTGACGGGGGGTCGCGCTGAAACGTTCCATCCCGAAGCGCGCGATATCGTACCGCGATCCACCGACAGTCATCATCTCGATGGCGCAGCACGCCAGCCCGAAGGTCGCCGGCCACACCGAGCTCTTCCGCGACCAGTTGACCAGCTTCTCGACGCTGGCCAACAGGATTCCGTTGGGCAGCTTGTCTTCAAGCCCCATGCTCACTCCAGCCCGTCAAAAGTGCGTGTATCTCAGCTCCAGGGAGTGCGGTTCCCGGCATGTCAGTTCCAGTCCAGCCCGCCGCGACGCCAGACGTAGGCGTACGCAATACCGACCGTGGCGATGAACAGCACGATCTCCACCAGCCCGAACATCCCGATCGCGTCGGCCGTGACGGCGAAGGGATAGAGGAACACCATCTCAATGTCGAAGAGGATGAACAACATTGCGGTGACGTAGTAGGCGACCGGCATCCGCCCGCCACCCAGGATGGGCTGCGGGGACGGTTCGATGCCGCACTCGTAAGCATCCAGCTTTGCCCGGTTGTACCGCCGGGGGCCGATGTAGGGCGCCGCCGTCACCGAGCCGACAGCGAAGGCACCTGCCAGAGCTGCCATCACCACGAGGGGGATGTAGGGATCCAGCACTGCGATCTACCCCTTCCGCACTGCGTTGTCACATCACTGCGTCGTCACACGGTTGCGTCGTCATTTGATGACGAAGGCAACAGTACGCAGAGCAACCGCCGCAGAGAAAGATAAGGGTGACCTAAGCCGGAGCATGCTTCGTTGGCGGGCAACTCACACGGCGGTCAGCGGCACAAGGATACTGGGGGAATGGCTGATCCCGGACTCCTACCGCAGGCAACTGACGTGCTGGTCGTGGGCGCAGGGCCCGCCGGATCAGCGGCGGCGTCCTGGGTGGCCCGAGCCGGTCTCGACGTGGTCCTCGCCGATGCGGCGCAGTTCCCGAGAGACAAGACCTGCGGCGACGGGCTCACTCCCCGAGCCATCGCCGAGCTGCAGCTGCTCGGCCTCGGCGAGTGGGTCACCGGACACGGCACCAACCGGGGCCTGCGTGCCGCCGGATTCGGCCAAGAGCTGCTGCTGCCCTGGCCGGGCGGGTCATTGCCGGACTACGGCAGCGCCGTTCCGCGCACCGAGCTGGACGACAGGATTCGCACTGTTGCCCTGGAGTCGGGGGCCACCGAGCTTCAAGGGGCCCGCGCGGTCGATGTCGTCCGCGAGGGCGAGCGCATCAGCGCGGTGCGCTTTCGGCTCGACGACGGCTCACACCACGAGGTGGCGTGCAAGCGGTTGGTTGTCGCCGACGGAGCTCGATCGCCGCTGGGACGGGTGCTGGGGCGCCAGTGGCACCAGGACACTGCCTACGGTGTAGCGGCGCGCAGCTACGTACGTTCAGGGCGCAGCAACGACGAGTGGATCTCCTCACACCTGGAGCTGCGCGGCCAGGAGGGCGAGCTGCTGTCCGGCTACGGCTGGGTCTTTCCCTTGTCCAACGGCGAGGTCAACCTTGGCGTCGGCACGCTCGCCACCGCCAAGCGCCCGGCCAATGTCCGTTTGCGTGCCCTGGTCGACCTCTACGCCCGGGAACGTCGCGAGGAGTGGCAGCTCGAGGGCGAGGTGCGGCACGTGGCCTCTGCGCTGCTGCCCATGGGTGGTGCCGTTTCGGGCGTAGCCGGCCCCAACTGGGCGCTCATCGGCGACGCAGCCGGATGCGTGAACCCACTCAACGGGGAAGGCATCGACTACGGACTCGAGACAGGTCGGCTGGTGGCCGCCCTGTTGTCGACTGAGGCCGACCTCGCCGTTGCGTGGCCGGCCCTGCTGCGCTCGCACTACGGGACGGCGTTCTCCATCGCGCGGCGCCTGGCCGGGCTGCTGACCCTGCCCCGACTGCTGCCCGCAGCGGGTCCGGTGGGTATGCGTTCGAAAGGCCTGATGGGCGTCGCCCTGCGGGTGATGGGCAACCTGGTGACCGAGGAGGACCGCGACCTGACCGCCCGTGCCTGGCGCTTGGCGGGACGGCTGTCCATCAAGATCGACAACCGGCCGCCGTTTCCGGCTGCGGATCTCCGCGTGACGGCCCAGGGTTAGGACTCCGTGGCCGACACCACCGAAGACGAGCCGGCTTGTCCAGGTTCACTGGCGGGCGCTTGAGTCATTGCCGCCTGACGGCGCGGTGCAGCGCGACAACTCCGCCGGTGAGGTTGCGCCACCCCACCGAGCTCCACCCAGCCGCCTGAATCTCGGCGGCCAGGGCAGCCTGGTCCGGCCACGCCCGGATGGACTCCGCCAGGTAGACGTACGCCTCAGGGTTGCTGCTCACCTTGCGCGCGACCGCCGGCAACGCACGCATCAGGTACTCCAGGTAGACGGTGCGAAACGGCGCCCACGTCGGTGTCGAGAACTCGCAGATCACCAGTCGCCCACCGGGTTTGGTCACCCGGGCCAGCTCAGCAAGACCCTCGCCGTATGCCACGACGTTGCGCAGGCCGAAGGAGATGGTGACGGCGTCGAACACCTCGTCGGCGTAGGGCAGGTGCAAGGCGTCGCCCGCCACCATGGGCACCTTGCGAGACAGCCCGGCGCGCAGCATTCCCTGAGAGAAGTCCGTGGCCACGCACCAGGCACCTGAGCGAGCCAGCTCCACTGTGGAGACACCGGTACCGGCCGCGAGATCGAGCACCCGCTCGCCGGGACGCGGAGCCACCGCCTCTCGGGTGAGCCGACGCCAGCGACGGTCCTGGGCGAACGAAAGCACCGAGTTGGTGAGGTCGTACCGCTCGGCCACCCCGTCGAACATCGCTGCGACCTCACGGGGATCCTTGTCCAACCCAGCTCTTGCCACGCGGCTGAGGCTACCTGGGCATCGCCACCGGCACCTCGGGCGCGTGCTGCTGATCCCGCCGCACCTCGGCGTAGTGCCCTAACAGCTCGTCACACACCGCCGGCCACGTGCGACGCAGCACCGAACGTCGCGCAGCGAGGGCGAAGTGCCTGCGCTGCTCGCCATAGGCGATCGCCGACACGGCACCGGGCAACGCTTCGGCGAAGCCCTGGACGGGCAACAGATATCCCGTGCGGCCGCGTGCGACGAGATCGCGGGGGCCGCCTTCGTCTGGCGCAATGACCGGCACCCCGCTGGAGAGCGCCTCCTGCACGGTCTGGCAGAAAGTCTCGTGCTCGCCGGGATGCACGAAGACGTCCATGCTCGCGTAGGCGCGGGCCAGCTCCTCTCCTTCGAGCACCCCGGTGAACACCGCACCCGGCAGAAGCCGTTGCAGCTTCGCCCGCTCCGGACCATCCCCCACGATGACCAGGCGGATCCGCGGGTCGGAGGCAAGCATCGCCAAACGCTCCACGTGCTTTTCTGCGGCCAGGCGGCCGACGTAGCCCACGACCAGCGCATCGGCTGATCCACCCGACGCCGAAGCCCATCGTCCCCTCAGCTCCGGAGACCGCTTGGACGGGGCGAAACGGATGGTGTCCACTCCCCTGCCCCAGCGATGCACCCGCGGCACGCCGCGGGCGACGAGCGCGTCGACGGCCCACGTCGACGGGGCCAAGGTCCGCGCGGCCTGACTGTGTATCCGGCGCGTCCAGGACCAGGCGGCGCGGGCGGTCCAGCCGAGGCCATAGCTGGTGGCAAATCCGGCAACGTCGGTCTGGTAGACGGCGACGGCGGGCACCTGAAGGCGGCGGGCACTCGCGAGGCCGGCGGCACCCAGCACGAAGGGTGAAGCCAGATGGATCACGTCCGGCTCGAACGCCGCGAGTGCGGCGGTCAAGCCCCGCGCAGGTACCCCTATGGGGAGCGAGGCGACCCGCGGAACCGCGACAGTCGGCATCCGGAGCACCGCCGTCCCCTCGTGCTCGGTCGTCCCGTCGAGGCCGGGAGCAACCACGAAGGTCTCATGGCCTGTGCGCGCAAGGTGTTCGAGCACCCGCAGCACTGACCCGGTGACGCCGTTGATGTTGGGCAGGAACGACTCGGTGACGATCGCTACTCGCACTACGCCATCGTGCGCTGCGGCACTGTCCTCTCAGGTCCGCGGACGTGAAGGCCCGGCAAACTCCTGCCGAAGGCTGGACGCAGTTCCTCAGTTCCCGCTATTTGGCCGGCTGGGGCTCGCGCCGCCGGTCGGACCGTCGGAGCAACACGAGCAGCCCGCCCGCGACCAACCACGTCACCACGACCAGCGACCCAGCCGGAATGAGGGCGAGCCGTGCGTCGCGTCCGGCAACGCGAACAAGATCGGGTTTGGAACGTGCGTACTCGACGTCGATGCGCTGACCGGCGGCCAGACCGGTGGGATAGAGCACGCCCAGCTGCGGACTGTGGGTCACACCGTCAGGGGTGACGAAGCTGACTGCGGCGAACATGGGAGTGACCGTCAACACGTCGGCGGTGGCTCGCCCCTCGTCACCGCCGATGGTCAGATCGTCGCGTACGGCACCGGCAATCAGCAGCACGGCGATCACCGAGATGCCGATGGCGATCGCCACCACTATCCGGCGGAGGCGGGTCACAGTGCGGATGCTCACGAGTGGCGAGGGTAGCCGTGTCGGGCCTGCGGCAGCACCACAAGCAGACAACTCCTACTCTGGACCGGTGACTCCAGCCCCCGGCGCGCCTGCAGAACTGATGGTGGCGCGCACACGGCTGCTGCCGCCAAGCGAGAACCAGCACGAACTGCACACGCTGCTACCCACTCCGGATGCCGTGTGCTCCTGGGTGCGCGAGGGCGAGGGCCTGGTCGCCTGGGGCGAGGTGGCCAGAGTGCACACCGTCGGCGCGTCCCGCTTCGCCGACGCGGCCGCCTGGTGGGAGGACTTCTGCCGGCATACCGAGGTCCACGACGACGTCGGCCTCGCTGGATCGGGTCTCGTTGCGTTCACCTCGCTCGCCTTCGCCGACAACCCGGGCAGTTCGGTACTGATAGTGCCGAGGGTGATCATCGGTCGGCGCGACGGCGTGACCTGGATGACGGAGATCGGTGCCGGCCCGGCTGATGAGCCGCAGCCGGTCACCGCGCCGCGCCGACTCCGCTACTCCGCCGACCCTCGTCCGGTAACGCGCTGGCGCGCGGCCGTCAAGGGCGCAGTGCAGCGGATCCGCCAGGGTGAGCTGGACAAGGTGGTGCTGGCGCGCGACCTTGTCGCCGAGTCCGATGAGCCCATTGATCCGCGCTTCGTACTAAGCCGCCTGGCCCATCGCTACCCGGAGTGCTGGACCTTCGCGGTAGACGGATTCGTCGGGGCCACCCCCGAGCTGCTGGTCCGCCGCGACGGAGCCGAGGTGTCCTCACGGGTGCTTGCCGGCACGACCTGGCCGAGAGAGGGCAGCACGAACGCCGAGCTGGCCGCGGAGCTGCTGTCCTCAGCCAAGGACGTCGGTGAGCACGGCTATGCCGTCACCTCGCTGGTGGACTCGCTGCGCGCCCTGTGCTCACCCGTGCAGAAACAAGATGTCGAGGTGATGCAGCTGCGCAATGTGGCGCACCTGTCGACCACGGTGACCGGGCAGCTGCGCGAGACGAGCACCAGCTTGCTGGCGCTGGCCGCGGCACTGCACCCCACGGCCGCGGTCGGTGGCACGCCCACCGCGGCGGCGATGAAGCTCATCGCCGAGCTGGAGGACATCGACCGTGGCCGCTACGCAGGCCCTGTGGGATGGGTGAACGCAGCTGGGGACGGCGAGCTGGGGCTCGCGCTGCGCAGCGCCGAGATCAATGGCAAGCAGGCCCGGCTGTTCGCGGGCGGCGGCATCGTGGCGGAGTCAGATCCTGACGACGAAGTCGCCGAGACCGATGCCAAGTTCGCAGCCGTGCGCGACGCGCTCGAGGGAGTCGACGGCTAGC
>JADGOX010000057.1 GCA_017882745.1 Mycobacteriaceae bacterium
ATCGGCCACTTCGTCCACGAGGAGGCACCGGCCGAGACGACGGAACGTCTCGCCGGCTTCATTGCACAGGTGAGCTAGGCGGTACACGCTCCGGTACCCACGGCCTGGGTCAGTCCGGGCGCTGCGGCGGTCTCGTTGCTGACCTCTTTCGCGGTGAGGGCGAAGCCGGTGTCGGTGCTGTCGAGAGCAGCCCCGAACACCACGCCGAGCACAAACCCGTTCGGGTCGATCAACGGACCACCGGAGTTGCCACTGCGCACCTGCGCGCGAATCGTGTAAACGTCGCGGAGGACCGTCGCGGTGTCGTAGATGTTCGGCCCGCGCAGCGCAATCTCGGAGCGCAGCCGGGCAGCCGTCGCCGTGTACGGGCCATCAAGCGGGTAGCCGAGCACGATCGCCGACTCCCCTGTGGTGGCCGGGGCCGGCGCGAAGGACAACACCGGGGCCTGCAGCTTGGGCACGTCGAGCACCGCCAGGTCACTCTGCGGGTCATAGAGCACCACGGTCGCCGTGAGCTGCCCCTTTGCCGTCTCCACTGCCACCTTGTTGGAGCCGGCCACCACGTGCGCGTTCGTCAACACGCGCTGCGGGGCGATGACGAAGCCGGTTCCCTCGAGCCCACGGGAGCAGGAGGGCGCCACTGCGCGCACCTTGAGCACGCTCGCCCGCGTGCGTTGCACGACGTCACTGCTCTGGAGCGCAGTGTCCGGCGCTTCCACGTCAGTGATGGGGGTACGGCCGAAGGGTTCGAGGACGTTCGGCAGCCCCGAGGTGTCCAGCAACGCGCCGAATTCCGCGGGCAGGCGCTGCGCCTGCGCCGGGAGCAGGTTGTTGACCTCGCCGAGCACCGCGGAACCCCGCACCGCACCCGCGAGGGTTGCGTTGCCGGAGGAGGCCAGGGGCACCGCAAGCAGCCACGCGGCGATGAGCACTGCGGTGGCCTGAACGAGGGCGCCGAGCACGTTGTCGACCGCCCGCACCGCAGCGATGCGCATGGTTCCACGGATGGAGCGTCCGATGAGTACCCCGCAGGTCTCACCTACGGCGATGAGGAGCACGACGACGCCGACGCCGACGGCGATCCGCGGACCCGCACCGTCGACCAGACCAACGAAGCTGGGGGCAACGCGCACCCCGACGACGGCCCCCAGCAGCACCCCGGTGAAGGCCAGCAACGCCACCACCACACCCTGACGCCAGCCGGAGGCGGCGGCCAGCAGCGCAAGCACGATGACGAGCAGGTCCACCCAGTTCATTCGAACACCTCGGGCTCGGGATCCGCGTGGGTCTCGGCCAGCACGGTGTCGAGGTCACGCACGTCGGTGGTGTCCCATGTCCGTTCCCAACCCGCCATGGAGGCCAAGGTCGACAACAGCCCGCCGGTGAACCCCCAGATCAGCATGCCGTCGACGAAGAAGGCGGGGCCCGCGTAACCGGAAGGATGTTTGACCCGGAACCTGCTGGCCGGGTCGAGCAGACGACGCAGGGGCACCCTGGCGACCCTCGCCGACTCCGCGGGATCCACGGGCCGCACCGGGGTGGGACGCGACCAGTGCGCGAGGACCGGGGTGACCCGGAAGCCCGAGGGCGGAATGTGCAGCTCGGGGAGCAGAGCCAGGGGCAGCACGCCGGCAGGATCGAGTGCGGTCTCCTCCTGTGCCTCACGTAGCGCGGCGGCCACCGGGCCGTCGTCCTCGGGATCCAGGGCGCCGCCGGGAAAGGCGATCTGCCCGCTGTGGGTGCGCATGTTGCTGGCGCGCTCGAGCAGAAGCACGTCTGCGTCGTCCACCTCGTGGCCGGCGAACAACATGAGCACTGCCGCCGCCCGTGCGTCTGCCGACGCGATGGGCATCCGGGTGAGATCGGCCATCTCGACGTCCCGGAGGGAGTCGACCAGACCTGCCAGCAGGGGCGGCACGTCCACGCCGGGGCCGCGCACCAGCATCGTCACGTCCTCACCCCCAGCCATTGGTCCACTGCCTCCGCAATCGCGTCTGCACTCGGGAAGGCAACCGCAAGTACTCGCGCCACAGTTCCATCTGCACGCAGCAGTACCGTAGCGGGGTAGGCCGCCGGCGCACCGGTCAACGCGGACACCCGCTGCTGAGGATCTTGCACCGACGGCAGATGCACGCCATAGTCACGCAGGGCCTGCAAGGCCCTCAGTGCGCTCGGGTCGCTGTGCACAGCGAGCACCGTGACGGCTGCGCCCGCACGTCGGGAGAACTCCTGCATGACGGGGAGCTCCTTGGCGCAGGGCCCACACCACCAGGCCCACAGGTTCAACACCGCTGGTTTGCCGCCCAATGCAGTGGCGAGGTCCACCACGGGCCCCCCACCCAAGCACTCCAGTGTCAGATCCTTGAGCGGCCCAGCAGTGCGCGCGGCATCCCCGGAGGGACAGGGCTGCAGGGCAGCCGCGATGGCTGCAGCGCGGAGTCGATCCTGAGTTGGCTGTTCCTGAGTGGACTGTCCCTGGGTCGCCGGCGGAGCATCGGGTGTGGCGCTCGGCGTTGGCGATGTCCGCGGCCAGAGCGCCACGATGAGGGCCAGAACCACGGCCACGCCCACAAGGTTCCAGCGGACCGTGTTGCTGACGTGCACGGATCTCATCTGGCCGTCTGCCCTACGAGAGCCAACAGATGAGTGGTCTCCGGGCCGCGTACCAAGGCGGCAGCGATCACCGGATCGGTGGGGCCCACCCCGTAGGAGGGACAGTCACGCGCGAGCACACACACTCCGCAGGCCGGCTTCTTCGCGTGACACACCCGACGTCCGTGAAAGATGATCCGGTGCGAGAGCACGGTCCACTCCTTGCGCGGAAACAGCGCGCCGACGGCGTGCTCCACCTTCACCGGATCCTCCTCGGTGGTCCACGCCCACCGACGCACCAGACGCCCGAAATGGGTGTCCACAGTGATCCCCGGAATGTCGAAGGCATTGCCCAGGATGACGTTCGCCGTCTTTC
>JADGOX010000058.1 GCA_017882745.1 Mycobacteriaceae bacterium
CAACCCAGCCCTCGACCACGTCGTCCCCGCCGATCCGGGTGAGCGCCTCGGCGGCCATCGGTCCGTGGTTGGCCAGGAACCCGCCGAACTCCGGACCCGTTCCGCGCAGACGCTCGAGCGCGGCCAGTAGCACTTGATCGGTCACCGGCCCATTCTCAAACATCGACACCGGTTGAGGTCAAGCGTGCTGCAGCGAACGCATCCTGTTCCCCCAAGTGGGCACCCGCAAACCTGTGGGCTGGGAAGATCGGCTGCTCCCCCGGGCTTTCCGGTGCATCACGGCCAGGTAGTTCAACAGCACGCCGATCTCGGGGTGCTCCGGCCCGAGGACTCGCTCCTTGATCGCCAGTGCCCGCCAGTACAACGGCTCCGCCTGCACGGGCCGGCCGCGTTCGACCTCGATCGTGGCCAACCCGTTGAGGACCACGGCGACCTCATAGTGCTCGGAACCGAACACCCGCGTATAGCTGCCCAGCGCCTGCCGGGACGCCCGCTCCGCCTTGGGAGGACGTGCGCCGCAACGGCGGCGCGGCGGGTATCGACCGGATCACCATCACCGATGTCCAGGAGTACGGGGTGGCCCGGCTGCTGGATGAGGCTGCGGTGAAGATCGTGCTCGGACATCGCCTCATGGGACGGGTGCCCGGTCATGAACACAGCGTCACTGCCCCGGCCGACACCGTGTTCGCGGCCCGGGGACCTTCGGCCCTACCGCTCAGCGTCGACCGCGAAAGGCTGGAATCGAGGAAGGTCGTGCACCCATGTCACCTCGCCGACTTCAAGTTCTGGCAGCCATGAACCGGGCTCGCAGAATCCCGTTCACCGAGATCGATGCTGTGCATGGGATAAGGCAGGCCCTGGTGTTGCCGTCAGCACGATGAGCCTGTCCGCCGGCAGACGCCGAAGGGTCGTTCGGACGCTCCTTCCGGCTCTCTTGCGGGGCTGTCCAGCGGTCGTTGCTCAGGACCGATCAGCCTGCCCGTGTCCGACCAGCACGTGCCCCTGATGAGGAAGGAACAGCCATAAAGCGCACGTGGACGTTGGGCAGGTTGACCGTTCCCGCGCTGCGGACGAAATCGCGGCGCCAGCTTGACGCGGCCCTGCTCTCAGTCGGAGGCCTCGTGATTGGTGGCGTGGCGGTCTTCGGCGCCAACGTGGTCGACACCACCGAACACGTCACGTCGATGTGGGTGGGCGCCGCACTCTCCCGCGACGGCTCTGCTGCCATCAACGAGGAAATCGACTACAACTTCGCCGCTAACAGCAAGCACGGCATCTTCCGCGACGTACCCAGGCTCAATCCGGCCTCGCCCATCGGGGTGTCATCGCCCGACGCGCCCGACAACCTTGAAATCGTCGAGACCCCGCAGGATTCCTCCTCCTACCCCGCCACCCGGCTTCGCATAGGCGACCCGGGCGTGACGGTGTCGGGCAAGCGGCGCTACCTCATCAAGTACACCCTGAACGACCTCGCTCCCGGCGGAGCCCTCGCGTGGGACGCCATCGGCGCTGGCTGGGACGTGTCGGTCGAGCAAGCCGAAATCCAAGTGGCCGCCCCCTGGGTGCTCACCGACCTGCGCTGCGTGCAGGGCGGCACCGGTTCCACCGCCGCCTGCGAGGTCACGCAACCCGAGCCCGGCCTGCTGGTGGTCCACCCCGGCAAGCTAGACGCGCACCAAGGCGTCACCGTGTACGCATCTGCCGGCGCTCCCCTGGAAGTGTCGCCGAGCCTCACCGGTCCGGCCATTGCCCCCAACAGCAATCAGGGGGCCGGCGTCCATAAAGGGGCAGGCGTCCCGCTCACCGCCCTGGTTGGCGCCGGAGCTGCGCTACTGGGCGCCGGAACGGCCTCGCGCGTCGTGCGCCGCCGCGGGCGCGAGCGCGTCAGCGTCGGCGGCACGGCCGATCCCGCCAATGACGCGAGCCGTGCGGGTGGCACCGACGAGCGGCTGATCGACACCGACGAGTTGGCCAGCTTGACCAGCATCGAGTCCGCCCCGCCCGACGAGCTGACCCCACCGCAGGGCGGCGTACTCCTTCAGGAGGCCGTGCGCGAGGAACACAAGGTCGCCTGGCTGATCGACGAGGCCATCGACGGCTCCATCAATCTCGTCGACCAAGGCACAGGCGCGGTTGCCCTGGGTCGGGGCGACGGCCCCGGCGATCCTCTCGCGGCCTCGGTGCTCGACACAATGTTCGCGGGGCGCAATTTTCTCATGCTCGGTACGTACGACAAGCCCTTCGCGGCTGGCTGGTCGATGGTGGGAAGCCAGCTGAAGCAGTGGGCCGACTCCAGCGGCCTGTGGGACCCCAAGGGTGCCCGCCGCCGAATCGCCGTCCTCATCGGCGGAGGTATCGCAGCGGTCGTTGGCGTGGTCGCAATGGGCGTCGCCGCGGCACGGGCGGCGAACAGCAGCCCGTGGTGGGGGCCGCTCATCGCCGTCGCAATCCTCGCCATGGTGGCGGGCGCGGGTCTGGCCTGCGCCGTTCGAGCCTGGGAGCTTCGGGTCCGCACACCGGCGGGTACCGACCAGTGGCTTCGGGTCGAATCGTTCCGCAGGTTCCTGGCCCAGTCCGAGCGCCATGACGCCGAGCAGGCGGCAGCCCGGGGCGTGCTTGGGAAGTACACGGCGTGGGCGGTGGCCGTCGGCGAGGTCGACCGCTGGAGTCGTGCCGTGAACGCTGCAGGCGACATCCCCGTGCGCGACATCCCGGGCCGCAGTGTCCGGAACTACGTGCACCTGGCACCGATCCTCCACTCGGCCACGTCCGCGACGAGCGCGGCACCGTCGTCCAGTCGCGGCGGTGGCGGGGTTGGCGGAGGCGGCGGCGGAGGTGGCGGAGGTAGCTGGTAACCCGCAGCCCCATTCGTCGGTTCGCCGCCGTAGGCAGGCGATGGGGCCGCTGGCCCGGCTCCCCGGCCTCCATGTCACCGCCGACCAGAAGGCTGAGTCGGTACGAGGGACCACCATGTCCCGGATGCCACCGCGCGTCAGCCGGCCGCACGTCGCGCCGGTCTGGTTCACCGTCGACGGACGCGATCTGGTCTTCTCGACGTCCAGCCGAAGTGTCAAGGCCCGCAACCTTAACCGCGATCCTCGCGTGGCCGTGACCGTCGATGACGAGACACCGCCGTTCGCGTTCGTGAGCATCACCGGGCACGCCCGGCTGATCACCCGACCCGACGATTTCCCGAGCTGGACAACCAGGATCGCCACCCGCTACGTCGGCGCGCAACGCGGCCCGGAGTTGGGCAAGCTGTACACGGAAATGGATGACCTCCTGGTACGGGTCCACATCGATTCGCTCACGGCTAGAGCGGACGTCATCGGATAGCAGCTCACTCCCAATCGGACGTCGCCTTCTCGAACCGGATGAGATCTTTGTGGAGTGCTGCCCTACTCTTCTCCAGCGTTGTGGCCACGACAACGATGACCAGCCCGAGCACGAGCACCCAGAGCCCCGCGCTTCCCCAGCTGGGGAGCAGGTGCACCAAGGGAACCCCCACCAGCACGATCAGTGAGGCGAGCACGAGCCCGGCGGCGGTCGTTGAAGCAGGCTTCGTCGGCCTGGGCAGTGGTGCTGCCCGCCGCTGGTGCGCAATGGGGCTGAACACGTGGGCTACGGCCCGCTGTGGTGGGCGTTCAAAATCCGCCAGCACCGCCTCGATGTCGTGGGCGTTCCAGGCATCGAGCCACTGTTGGCTGAACTTCGAGGGTGGGGGCGTACTCCACCCGCTCATCGTCCGGCACCGGCCCCGCAGCGCAAAGGGTCGGCCGCGCCCACTGCCCGACGGCTTCCGGTGGCTCCCGTGGCAAGCTGCGAACCGGCCATCATCGAAATCGGGCAGTCAAAATCGGACCGTCGAATCGGGAGGATCCAGCATGACGTACACCGCAGACCCCCAAGTCGACGCCTACATCAGGGCCCTGCCCGGCTGGCAGCAGGCGATCTGTCAGCAAGTGCGCGAACTCGTCCACGCGGCCGACCCGGAAGTGCAGGAGACCATCAAGCGCACCCGGCAGCCGTATTTCGTCCTGAACGGTAACGTCTGTGCGCTGCTCGCCGCGAAGGACCACGTGAACGTGTTCCTCTACGACGGGGCGATCGTCCCGGATCCGG
>JADGOX010000059.1 GCA_017882745.1 Mycobacteriaceae bacterium
CATGCCGCGTTGCGGGAGTTTGCCCACCAGAGGCGGATGCGTGTGGATCGTGCGTCCTCCATCACATTCGGTCTTCGACTGTTGCCGTCAACGACGCCGAGCTAACGGACTATGGAGAGTTGGGTCTGTGGACATGTGCTCGACCATTTGCAGCGCAGATACGGCGCACGCGGTGGTCAGAAGCTCGTCGTGGAGCACCAGACCCGACCCCGGGTACGCGCCCGGGGCCAGCATCTGCGCCCCGCCCTGCCATCTGCCAGTGTGGCCCTGCCACCCCGCCAGTGCTGCCGCGGATTCGCGGACGAGTCCTACATTGTCGGGCCGTGCCAGCCGACAGAGCGTGTGCAGGCCAAGTGCCGTGTCGAAGGCGTTTGGCGCGACGTCCCCGCCCCAGCCACCGTCTACGTGACGGGTGGCCAACAGGTGACCACGTGCGGTCTCGCATTGGCGGGAGTAGCGCCCGGCGCCGAGCTCGGTCAGCACCCACACGGCGAGCCAGGTGCCGTATGCCGTGCCCCGCCACCACAGCGACGGCCATTCCCCGTCGGTGCATCGACCCGCGACGAAGTCGCAGCCGGAGCGCACAACGTGGTCGTCGCAGTCGCCGATCGCCGCCAAGGCCAGCAGCGTCGAGCAGGTGACAGTGGTGTCGGACAGGGACCAGTCCGGCAGGTCCACCGTGCTCAGCTGGCGGCGTTCGTGGTGGTCGTAGGTGGCGAACCCGCCATCGGCCCGGCGGTGAGACAGGAGGTATTTCGAGCTCCGCTCGATCAGCCCCGGTGCTGCAGCAACGCCGGCGGCCGCGGCGGCGAGGATCACCCACGCCGTCGAGTCGACGTCCTCGACGACGTCCTCTCGATAGCCCCACCCCCCGGAAGGACGGGCATGCGCGAGCAGTGTGCTCGCCACCAAGCGCGCGACCGGCCGGGCGGACGCGATCGGAGCCAGGAGGGTCGCGATGAAGGCCGAGATGCACTCTGTCGACCCGGCGCTGACGTCCGGTGACGAGAAATCGCGCCAAAGCCCAGACCCCTCGGCGCCGAGTCGGCGGGTGAGAAACGTGACTCCCCCTTCGACCGCCCCTCGCGCTGGGAGGGAGGGTAGATGCATGGACACCGCAACGAGATCCGCGAGCTCGGCGGCGCTGTCGCGTAACTGCGCCCGGAGTGCATCACGCAGGGGGTGGTGGCGCAGTTGTCCCACGGCGCGGGTCGCGTCTCGTAGGAGCGGATCGATGGCGCGGAGAACGAGCTGGGCGGGCTCATCGGTCCACATGTTCCAGTGGCCTCGCGCCAGGTCGTCGTTGCGGTCGTGCCAGTCGTCCAGCACCTGGGTGCATGAGTAGACAGCGACGATGGCGGACATTGCGGTGGCGTAGTCGCCGGGCTCGGACGGGCGGCTCGCGATCTCCTGGGTGCCGAATACCAGAAGGACGGTCCAGCTTTGGCACTTGGCCGCGAACTTGTCGGGGAACGTCCCGCCGCCGGCGCGGCATGCGTCGTACGCGCGGCCAACCAGGGTCTCAAGTTCGTCGTCCACCATCGCGAAGGGAGGTCGAGGCTCCTCGTGGAACAAGTGTCTGAAGACGCACCCTGATACGTACCGCTCCAGGTCGATGGCGATCGCTGCTGGATCCGCGCTGATGTAGTCGCCCACCAGAAGCGGCACACACCAGTAGGACGGAGCCTGCCGCGGGTCCATCAGGCCAGCCGGCAAGGGCCGTGTTGGTCGCAGTCGTTGCTCGACGGCGGCTCGAACGGTCTCAAAATCGACCCCGTAGCCCCGCTCGGCCAGGTCGATGAGGTCCGCGACGAGATACTCCTGCACCCCTGTCACCTGCCGTGGCCTCCTGCCCGCACCAGAAGGGCGAAGGCCTCGTCGGTCTTCGTCGTGGCAAAGCCCGGGGAGCGACAGACGAAGGCCCACACCACGTCGAGTTGGTCCACCATCGACATCGCCTCGGCTCCCGGCACGCAATGGACCTTCGCCAGCAGCGGCTGCCGCGCGGCAAGGAGCGCAGTCGTGTACACCCTCGCGGCGGTCTCGCGTCGGCTCACGGGGTGGGCCCATACGTACCGCCGGCTCATGCCCTTCGCCACAAGGGACTCGAAGACCGAGGCATCCGTAGGGGGAGCAGCCGGTGCGCCGAGCAGGAAGTCGACGGTCAGGTCCATGTGGAAGTCGAAGTTGATCATCACGTCGACGGGGCGCGGTGCCGCCGCGACTAAGTCCACATGGTCTTCACTGAGCGTCACCGGCATCCCGGCGGTGACGCTACGGAGAAGCCACGACACGAGCGGTGCGAGCAGACGCTGCTCATCGGCGAAGGTGAAGAAGTCGGCGTCGATCGACACCGCGCCCGTTGGCCGGTGCACCCCTACCAGCGCGTCAGCGGAGGCTCGGACGGAGGGGGCGGGTCCGACGGCGGGAACACGACGATGATGATGATCGGGCCGATGATGATCACCACCACCACGCGCCGGGCAGCTGCGACGACCCCCGTCTCGGCATGTTGGAACCGCTCGAGGTCATCGATCGAAGTGGCCAGGGACGGATGCCCCATGCTGACCAACCGACGGCCCGTGGCCGCCTTCCTTGTCAACTCCTGCGAGGTCAGCCGCTTCAGAGTCTGGTCGTCGGCCTCTGACGGGTCGAGGTCCAGCACGCGCACCTCGGACACGCTCGTCAGGTCACGCCCTGTGCGCTCGCGCGCGATCCGCGCCACGTCGCCCACCGTCGCCGGGGCCCGGTCCAGGTTGAGGACCACCGGGTCCTCCGCCGGCGGGAGCCGCCCGACGTCCCCTCCCTTTTTGAATCGCAGGGGGGACGCGTCGAGCGGTGAGGTGTCGGCCAAGCGCTCGAACATCGCCCTCGTGTCGAACGATCTCAGGGACTCGGCAAGGGTTTCGGGGTCGAGGTCCCCGCCTCCTGACAGCCCCTCGCGCAACAACTTTCGTTGATCGTCGGTCAGCGACCTCGCGAGTGCGCTGAGCTTATCCCTATCAATGTCCATGAGCCCCACCTCACTGTAGGAAGACGCAAAGCATAGATCAGGGCCTCTCATCTGGCCACCGTCATAGCGATCGAGCACTTGACCTCGGTCGAGCGCGACCTGCTCGCCGCGGGCATCCTCTGCCCGATCAGTTGGCCCCGCTAGCCCGGGCTAAGGCACCACATACCTTTGGCCCACCCGCTGGGTCACGCTCCCCGTCGACCCCGACCTGGCACCCCACACGCTGGATCGCGCAGCATCCATCGTCGAACAAGCCGCCTCCCCCGCAGAAGCTGGTAGCCACCCCAGGTCTACCCGGCGTCCGCATCCGCGATCCGTTCGAGTGAAGCCCCCTTCCCGACGGGCAAGACGCCTCTCAAGGGGGCTGTGCTGCGGTGGAGTGGCGTCACTCCGGACATCCGTGAGCTTGGCCGCCGCAACAGACCGGACAAGGCACGCGACACCCGGAGCTCTCCAGCGGCCCACCACCGGCGGTGATGAGTGTCAAGCGCCGGGGTCTTCTCCATCCGCCGTCGACAATCGAGCCGCTTGCGTCGAGAATCTATATAGCGGGAGAGCAAGGAAGAAGCCATGCAGATGATCGTCGGCGAGTCGCCATCCAACGAAGATCCTGCGGATGACTCCAAATCTCTCGCATTGAGGGACTTCGACAAGCTCACCTCCTGGTACAGCTTCCAGGGTTCGCGTGCCCGCCAGGGGCACCACCTTATTGAGGTCCTGGTGATCCTGGTCGGCGCCTCGGTTTCGGTCGTCGCACTGGCCCTCCCAGGGAACGCCATTCCTGTCGC
>JADGOX010000309.1 GCA_017882745.1 Mycobacteriaceae bacterium
CCTGGTGTCGATGGGGTGCTGGTTCTGCAGCGGGTCCAGCAGTTGGACGCACTGCACTGTTCGCAAGAGCGCTCCCGGATGGTTGGACTTGCCCAGCGCCTCGGCGGCGAGTTCCTCGGGTGGGATGGGATGCAAGCGCCCGCGGTACCACGCAATGCGTCCGGCCGATAGCATCGCGTTCGACACAGACCCTGGAGGAATCGCGCTGATGAGCACAACCGCTGAGGCTCTAGAACGCACTGTGCTGGTGTTCAGCCACCGGCCGGAGGTGCGCGAATCGATCATCAGCGCGGTGGGACGTCGCCCCGCGCCCGACATCGGCAAGGTGACCTTCATCGAGGCAGGCACCATCGCTGAGGTCTTGGCGCACATGGACGCAGGAACGGTGGACCTAGCCGTGTTCGACGGCGAGGCTCAGCCTACGGGCGGTATCGGTCTCTGCCGTCAGGTCAAGCACGAGATCGCCGCCTGCCCGCCGGTGATCGTGGCTGCCCGCAGACAGGACGACCGTTGGCTGGCGACCTGGTCGATGGCCGACGCAGTGTTGGTGCACCCCTTGGACCCGCTGACCGCCGCCGAGACTGTCGCAGATGTGCTCCGTTCGGCGGGCCTGGCGGTCGTCCGCGGGTGAGCCCCTTGAGCTGGCCGTCGGTGCTCGGGCGCTTGGTTGACGGAGTCGATCTGGCGCCTGCGGACACCGCGTGGGCGATGGACGAAATCATGTCCGGTGCCGCGACACCCGCGCAGATCGCGGCCTTCGGCGTTTCCCTGCGAATGAAGGGGGAGACGGCCGGCGAGGTCTCTGGTCTGGCGAGTTCGATGCTGGAGCACGCCCAGTTGGTGGACGTCGACCAGGATGCGGTCGACGTGGTGGGCACAGGCGGCGACCGGTCGAACACCGTCAACATCTCCACGATGGCGGCTCTGGTCGTTGCTGCCGCAGGAGTCCGCGTGGTCAAGCACGGAAACCGGGCCGCGTCCTCCAAGAGCGGTACGGCGGATGTGCTCGAGGCCCTCGGCGTCGCCATCGGACTCGGGCCCGCCGGCGTAGCCAGCTGTGTTGCCGAGTTGGGTATCGGCTTCTGCTTCGCTCCGGTGTTTCACCCCGCACTTCGTCACGCCGCCGGACCGCGGCGTGAGATCGGTGTACCCACCGTCTTCAATGTGCTCGGTCCGCTGACGAATCCGGGTCGCCCCCGGGCGGGGCTGATCGGCTGCGCCTATGAGCACATGGCGCCGGTGATCGCGGACGTGTTCGCAGCCCGGGGATCGTCGGTACTCGTGGTCCGAGGCGACGACGGGCTCGACGAGATCACGACCACGACGACAACAACGGTGCGGGTGGTCAGCGCAGGCACGGTGACTACCGAGGTGTTCGACCCGGCCGATCTGGGGATCGCGCGGGTGGACATCGAGGCGTTGCGCGGCGGTGATGCCGAGGTGAACGCCTCGGTGGTACGCGCGGTGCTCGAAGGACAAACAGGTGCAGTCCGGGACGCCGTGCTGGTCAACGCGGCAGCTGCGCTCGCGGCCCATGCGGGGGTGAACGGCACGCTGGTCGAGTCTCTGGCCGCAGGAATGCGGCGGGCGGCCGAGGCGGTCGACAGTGGCGCTGCTGCGGCGCTGCTTGGGCACTGGGCCGCGCTTTCCACTGAGCTTGCTGGCTGAGCCGAGCCCGCTGGTCAGTCGCCCTGACCAACTTCGAAGCCAGAGTCGGTGTCGAGGCTTGAGTACGAGCGGAACGCGATGTGGGTTGCAGTCCGCCGCACCCCGTCGACTTTGCTGATGTGCTTGGTGACGATGTCCGCGATCTGCTCGTGGTCACGAACACGGAGGAGCGCGATGAGGTCGACGTCGCCCGCGCAGGAGTACACCTCCGCAACCCCGTGGAGGTCAGCGATGCTCTGCGCCACTTCGGGTATGCGGTCAGCTGCGGTGTGCACGAGAACGATGGCTGTGAGCACAGAACCTCCTGAGTAGGGCCGTGGCCGGAGTTTAGTAGGTCACCACTGCGGCGGGTCGTGTGCGGCTGATCGGGCTTGCGCGGCCCAGGCCGCCCAGTTCCCTGCGCCCCAGGCGGGTTCCGTGTACGGCGAGCTGGTCTGCACGAGGCGGGTGCCGGGCTGGTGCAGCCAGCGCGCGAGCAGCGCCACTTCCTCTGCGGGCGCGCCGCGAAGGGGTCCCGGCGCGGCCAGCACAGTCTCGGCGGAAGCCACCAGGGCGTCGACGACGGGCAGCGGATGTACACCGCGGGCTGCCGTGCCCGCCGATGCCAATCGCCCGGCGCGGACGACAGCGAGCTCCCAGCCACCTGCCCCGTCAGGTCGGGCAGCGACTAGCTGTTGCACGGCTGCCAGAGCAGCGAGGCGCTGCCCTCGACGCAGCGCTGCGATGAGACCGGCCGTCTCGTCGCGCTGTGCTGCCGCTGCCTCGAACCGGCGTTGCGTGGAAAGCTGTTCCACGCCATGCACCAGCTTGCGGAGCAGGGCGTCGTCGGAGCCCGCGATGACGTTGGCGACCTTCTCCGGCCCGCTCGCGTACTGCTCGTGGAGCTGCAGGCCGGCGCACGGTGCCGCACATCGTCCCATCTCATGCAGTGCGCACGGAGTGGCGTTCGCGGAGGTCAGCGGGATGCGTTGGGTGCACGCGCGAACCGAGGCGGAGTCGGCGAGAACCTGTGCGGTCTGAGCGGCATCGACCCGCCGCGAAAACGGGCCCAGTGCGCCATCGCGTGCTGTCCGTACGACCGACAGCCGCGGGTACGCCTCATCGGTGAGCGCCACCCACCATGCGCGGCGCGGGTACTTGGACCGGCGGTTGTAAGGCGGCGCAAGGCTGGCGAGCAAGCGAAGCTCGCGCACACCGGCCTCCAGAGAGTGCGCACAGGTCACGTGGTCGACTCTCGTGGCGAGCGTGACCATCTCCCGGATCCGTCTGCGCGTCTCCGATCCGGTGAAGTAGCTGCGGACCCGGCGGCGCAGATCGGTGGCGGTGCCGACGTAGAGGACTTCGTCACTGGGGCCACGGAACAGGTACACCCCAGGGGCGTTCGGCAGGTGCTCTGCGAGGGTGCGTTTGCGGCGCTGGGCGGGGGTGACCTCAGGCAGGAAGGACGCCAGCTCCTCGAAGCTGTGCACCCCCAGGTTGCCGACGCGCTCAAGCAGACGGTGCAGCACCTCCACGGTGGTGCGGGCGTCGTCCAGGGCGCGGTGGGTCGGCACGGTCTCGGTGCCGAACAGTGCGGCCAACGCGGACAGGCGCACGGAGGGCGCCTCGTCCCGGTTAAGTACCCGACGGGCCAGCCGAACCGTGCAGAGCACCTGCGGCTTGGGCCACACCATGCCGTTCTGCTCACACGCGGCCCGGAGGAAGCCCGTGTCGAAGGGTGCATTGTGAGCGACCAGTACGGCGCCGGCCGCGAACTCGAGGAAGCTGGGCAACACGGTGCCGATCTGTGGTGCGTTGCGCAGCATTGCGGTGGTGATCCCGGTGAGCTCGGTGATCAGGGGAGGTATGCCGCGGCCGGGGTCGACGAGGGTAGCCAGCTCGCCCAGCACCTCACCCCCGCGCACCTTGACCGCGCCGATCTCAGTGATGCCGTCGGCCTCCGGCTTCCCGCCGGTCGTTTCCAGGTCGACGACAACGAAGGTGATGTCGCGCAGTGGAGTTCCCAGCTCGTCGAAGCTCAGCTGGCGCTGGGGTTCGTCCACCAGCTGGGAGGTGCTCATGGCCCAGACGCTAGAGACCGCCCCCGACACTCTCGCCAGCACGACGGGCAGACCTGGACTGGAGATGGCGAATACCATTGTCCAGTGAGCGATTCGTCGATGGACCTGGAGCTGTCGGCGGAGTGGCTCCCGCCAGTGGTCAAGGACAGACTCGCCCGCATCGTCGGAGACGCGTTGCCGGCACTGGCGGCGACCGACGTCGCCCTCGAGTTGCGGCATCTCGTCCGCTTCACTCCTGCCAAGCGTCGCAGCTTGGGGGCGGCGATCATGGTGGCCGCGGTCTGTACCCAGCCACGGTTTCGCGCGGCATTGGTGGATCGACTGTGCACTGGCGCGCCGGAGGTGCTGGACCTCGAGTCGCCCGATCGGGTTGGCGCCGCGGCGGCGGGAGTGCTTCGTGCGGATCCCCGCGTGCGAGAGCTTGTCGCTGAGGCCAGCGATCTCGATGAGCTGCGGTCAGTTCATCGAGAACTGAGCGCGGTCCGCCGTAGCTTGCGCCGGGCCGAGACCCGGGGTGACCGGCTCGCCGCTGAGCTCGCTGCGCAGACTGCGTCAGTCGCCGAACAGGACTCTGCCCCGGAGCGGGAAGCCGATCGTCTGCGCGCACGCCTACGTGAGCAGGGGCAGCGCCTGCGGGAGGCCACCGATGCCGCCGCCGAGCTGGCCGCATGTGGGCAGAAGGGCTCCGAGGACGCGGTCCAGGAGCTGGCGAAGGTGCGTGCCGACTGGGACAAGGACCGTGCCAGGCTCTCCGCTGAGCGCGCGAGAGCGGAGCGCGCCGAGGGGGAGCGGGACAACGCACGGCAGGCGGCCAGGGAGGCACGCGAAGCCGACGAGGTTCGGTTGGGCCTGCTCTTGGACACGCTGACTGGTGTGACGCACGGCTTGCGGTCCGAGTTGGGCATCTCACCCCACAGCGGACAACGTGGGGCGCTGCCCGCGGAGCGAGTGGTCAACGGTGTCTGGCGGCCGCGGTTGCAGGGCAACCGGCTCGACGCTGTTGGCACGCTGGACCGTGCGCTGAGGCTGTCGGAGGTGCATCTCATCGTCGACGGCTACAACGTGACGAAGACCGGGTATCCCCAGCTGACCCTTGTGGCGCAACGTGATCGGCTGGTGCGTGATCTTGGACTTTTGGCCGCACAGTACGCAGCTGAGGTGACTGTGGTCTTCGACGGCGACCAGGTGGTCGCTGCGGGGGGTCAGGTGTGGGCCCGAGGGATAAGAGTCGTGTTCAGCGCCGCTGGGCTGATCGCCGACGACGTGATCCGGGAGCTGGTCTCGGCCGAGCCCGAGGGGCGTCCCGTCGTGGTGGCCAGCTCCGACCGGGAGGTAGCGGAGTCGGTCCTGGCGCTCGGCGCGCACAGTGTCACGTCTGCGGTGCTGCTCAGCCGGCTGGTCCGATAGGCCGTTCTTGTCGGGGTGTCGGCCTAGCGTGTGGGCCAGGACCGGTCGGGAGCAACCCGGCCGCTCGGCTGGGACGGAGCCAGACGATGGTGATCGACTGCGATACGTGTGCGGTGCGCGGCCCCGCGTGCGGCGACTGCGTGATCTCTGTGTTGTTGGGGTATCCCGGTATGCCGGCCCCGGTGGCAGCGGGCGACGGTGTTCCCGAGCTCGGCACTGTGCTGGAGCTCGGGGCCGACGAGCATCGTGCGCTTGACGTGCTTGCTGACGCCGGCATGGTGCCCCACCTTCGGCTGGTGCGTGAGACCAGGGAGTCGGCTCGGTCGAAGGGGAGCTCTGGCCGCAGGGCAGGGTGAGGGGGAAGCGGCTGATGGGCGCACCCGCAACCTAGAATGCGGGGCATGGCTGAACCCGAGGACACCGCCCGGAGCGAACCACGCGAACTCGACATCGTGGTGTTCGGTGCCACCGGTTTCGTCGGCAAACTGGTCGCTCAGCACCTGGCCGACCATGCTCCCACCGACGTGCGGATCGGGCTGGCCGGGCGCTCGACATCTCGACTGGAATCTGTGCGCAGGGACCTCGGCGCGGCAGCGGCGCAGTGGCCGTTGATCGCGGCGGACTCCACCGACTCACACTCGCTGGCAGCCCTCGCCGCAACGACCAGGGTCGTTGCCAGCACGGTTGGGCCCTATGCCAAGTACGGGATGCCTCTGGTCCGCGCCTGCGTCGACGCAGGAACCGACTACCTCGATCTCACCGGCGAAGTCCTCTTTGTCCGCGACGCCATCGACACCGTGCACGCGGCTGCTGTGGACAGGGGCGTTCGCATCGTGAATTCCTGCGGCTTCGACTCGATTCCCTCCGACCTCGGAGTATTCAGCCTGTTCGAGCGGGCCCGCTCCGACGGTGAGGGCGGGCTCACCGACACCACGCTGGTTGTGCGTGCGCTCAAGGGTGGCCTCAGCGGCGGGACGATCGACTCGCTGCGAACGCAGATCGATGCGG
Source organism: Mycobacteriaceae bacterium (assembly GCA_017882745.1). Lineage (GTDB taxonomy): Bacteria > Actinomycetota > Actinomycetes > Mycobacteriales > Mycobacteriaceae > X156. Next base: position 6,144 of record JADGOX010000309.1, read on the forward strand.
TGTTGGCCGACCGGTCGCTGAGCAAACAGCTCGAGGATCCCTACGCTCTCAGTCCTGACCGCGTCGCCGAGCCCGCGCTCGGCGACGAAACGGACTCTGCCGGCGTACACAACGAGGCTGCGCTGGGAGGTTGGAACGCCCCGTTCGTCATGGCCCCGTACAACAGTCGTATCGTGCGCCGCAGCAATGCGCTGCAGGACTGGGCCTATGGCCGGCAGTTCCGCTACCGGGAAGTGATCGGCTGCGGATCCTCCGTGGTGGCCCCCGCGATCGCTCTTGCCATCGCTGGAGGTACCTGGGCAGCAGCAGCTGGTCTGGTCTTCGGTCCGGCGCGCCGAGTCCTCGATCGTGTGCTGCCCGCCCCGGGTCGCGGCCCCAGCGCCCGCGCCCGCGCCGAGGGCCACTTCCGGATCGAGATCCACACCACGACAACCAGCGGCGCTCGCTACGTGGCAACGGTGGCGGCGAAGGGTGACCCAGGTTACGCCGCGACCGCAGTGATGATGGGCCAGAGCGCGCTGTGCCTCGCGGCCGACGGCGCGACGCTGCCAAGGGCTGCTGGCGTGCTCACCCCGGCCACAGCGATGGGCGCTGCTCTGGTTGCGCGTCTACTCGACGCGGGAATGGTGATCTCCGTAAGCCGCTCCTGATCATGTGACCTATGTCACAGGACGGTCTCGGTGGACACGGAGCGGGTCCATTCCGTAACCTATCTGAGACCTACCAGATACCAGTTGTCTGACGCGGACAGCGCTGGTGGTCACCGCCGAGTCGACCCGTCGGGGAGTCGAGCCGGGAACCCACGTTATCTATGGGGTGAATCGACGCGCTTGCCGCAAGGCGGGGTGTCGTAGGACTGCTGTTTCCAGTCCGAACCCGTCAGCTAACTCGGTAGGCGGACACAAGAAACAAGGAGTACAACGCCCTGTGGCGTACTTAGTCTTCAATCGCCCGGTCCGCGGCATCCTCGCTTGCGGCCTGATCGTGGCCGGTATCGCGATGGTGTCCTCGGGTCCGGCCCTCGCCGACCCGCAACTGCCCTCCACGGCCTCACAGGCTGAGCAACAGCTCGCCGAACTGGGTCACCAGGCTGAGATAGTCAACGAGCAGGTCCTGGGCGCTCAAGCCGACTTCGATACGAAGCATGCGCAGCAGGCCGACTCGGAGGCGAAGCTCGCCGCGGCAGGCGCATCGCTGCGCGATGCGCAGGGTCAGCAGGAGCAATTCCGCGGGACCGTGGACGCACTCACGTCCGCCAACTACCAGGGCGCCCGCCTGAACCGGCTGTCCGCGCTGATGTTCAGCAAGTCTCCGCAGGAGCTCCTGGACCAGATGTCCGGACTGGACGTGCTTGCCACCGACACGACCGAGCGGGTGAACAGCTACGCGGTCGCTTCCGCGCACGCAGCCCAAGCGGCGTCGGACGCGAATTCGGCCACCACCGCGGCCAAGGCCGCATCGGACGCGGCTGCGGCGCTGCAGATTGACCTCAAGAAGAAGCGGAGCGAGCTGACCACCCAGACGTCCGCAGTGCGCGCGAAGTACAACTCGCTGACCAACGCTGAGCGCATCAGCTACGCAGGAACCACAGTGCCCGCGGGCTTCGTCTCGCCGGTACCGATGGGGACCTCCAGTGGTGCGTCAGCTGGTGGTCCGGCTTCCACGTCAACCCTCACCCTGGCGGCAGGCAGCTCAGCGGGCGCCGGCGCCCTCCAGGCGGCCATGACCAAGTTGGGCTTGCCCTACGTATGGGGTGCCACCGGACCAAACTCCTTTGACTGCTCGGGGCTTACACAGTGGGCCTACCACCAGGTGGGGATCTCGATTCCCCGCGTCGCAGACGCGCAGGCCAGTAGCGGACAAGCCGTCTCCCGGGATCAACTGCAGCCCGGCGACCTGGTGTTCTTCTACAGTCCGATATCTCACGTCGGGCTCTACGCCGGCAATGGGAACATCCTGCACGCGTCGACAGAAGGCCAGCCCGTGAAGATCTCCTCGATGGGCAACATGCCCTACGCCGGAGCGCGTCGATACTGAGTGCAACCCGTCAACTCCTGAGGGCCAAGGAGGCCGCCCACATCCGTCAGTGTGGGCGGCCTCCTTCGCTGCTGCGGTGCCCTAGGCTGATCTGATGAGGACGCGTGCTCTGCCGCGTGTACTGCTCGCCCTGGCAGTGCTGGTGCAGTTGGTCGCGGGTATGGCCGTGCTCACGCACGCCCCCGGAATTCGCCCGGGCGCGGCCAAGTCCAGCTCGACCACCTCCTCGGCGAACAGCGATGCGGGTGCGCAGGCCGCTGTGGCGCCCGCGCTCAACGACAGTGCTCGCCGGTTGGCAGTGCAGTTCCTGCTGGATCGTTGGGCGGCTGCCGTCCGCGGCTCCGACAAGGCCGCGCTCGCGGCGCTCTGTGATCCACAGGCCGACGTGGGGTTTCTCTCCAAGGAGCAGACCCGTGCGGGCAACCTCGCCCAGGTGCCCTTGGCCGACTGGGGCTACGAGGTCGGTACGGACCCCGCTCCGACCGTCCCGCCCGCTTTGGTGGTGAGCCTGAACGCCGACGAGGTGTGGTCACCTCCCGTAGACCTGCACTACGCGCTCGCCGGTGCCGACCAGGCACCCACCTCCCGCCCCGTCGGCCTCGTGGTCGCGCGCAGAGGCTCGACCTGGCTGCTGGTCAGCGACACCGCGGTTGCCGACTACGGGCGAACCACCTGGCGCGGGCCTTGGGACTTCGGACCTGTCATCGCCCGATCCGTGCCACGCGGCGTCGTGCTCGGCCACCCCGATCGTGGCGGTGACGTGAACACGCTCGCAGCCGACCTCGGCCCCGCGGTGGCCGCGGTGACGGAATTCTGGGGGCCTGACTGGCAACAACGGGCTGCGGTCTTCCTGCCCGATACCCAAGCCGAACTGAAGGCCCTTGTCGGAGCAGACTTCTCCGGTGGTGAGATTGCCGCTGTCGCGATCGCTGACAACGTCGACCGGGGGCGGAGCACTGTGGTCGGTCAGCGTGTTGTCTTCAACCCGGCGACGATCGGGCAGCTCACCGCGTTGTCTCGTCGGGTGGTGCTCCGCCACGAGTTGACGCATGTTGCGGCCCGAGCCGTCACAGCCCCGCAGGCACCGGTCTGGCTGACCGAGGGGTTCGCCGACTACTCGGGTTACCGGGGGAATGGTGTCTCGCTGGCGGATGGCGCACCGGCAGTCGCCGCCCTCGTCCGTACGGCTGGGCCTCCCGACGGCCTGCCCACGGACGTGCAGTTCTCGGCTGGCTCGGCCCCGTCCCACGTTGAGTTGGCCTACCAGCTCGCTTGGACCTTTGCGACGTTTCTCGCTGCCACGAAGAACGAGCAGACGCTGCGCGCGGTCTACGTGGCGCTGGCGGCCTTGCCCGCGCCGTCCGCGGCCGACATCGATGCGGCGCTGCAACCCGTGGTCGGCACGAACCTGGCCACCCTTGTCGTCGAGTGGGGTCGGTGGCTGCAGAACTCGCTGCGCTAGCGTTCTCACGATGCGGCGGACACTCGTGGTGACCAATGACTTTCCACCACGCCCCGGTGGCATTCAGTCGTACCTGCACACCTTCGCCAAGCATCTGCCCGCCGAACAGCTCGTGGTGTACGCGCCGTCCTGGCGCGGCGACTCGCACGTGCGCTTCGACGCGCAGCAGCCCTTCGAAGTAGTACGGCACCCGGGCACGCTGATGTTGCCGACACCAGATGTAGCGAAGCGCGCTCGAGAGCTGTTGCAGAAAAACAACTGTGAGGCGGTCTGGTTCGGTGCGGCCGCTCCGTTGGCGTTACTCGCGCCCGCGATGCGACGTGCCGGCGCGCAGCGCGTGCTCGCGAGCACCCACGGTCATGAGGTCGGGTGGTCGATGCTGCCGGTAGCGCGCAGCGCGCTGCGACGCATCGGTGAGCACACCGACGTGGTCACCTTCGTCAGCCGCTACACCCGTCGGAGGTTCGCCTCGGCCTTCGGTCCCGGCTCAGCGCTTGAGCACCTGCCCTCGGGCGTCGACGTCACAGCATTCCGTCCTGATCCCGCAGCACGTGCGGAGCTGCGGGCCCGCTACGGCCTTGGTGAGCGTCCTGTGGTGGTGTGTGTGTCGCGACTGGTCCCGCGCAAGGGGCAGGACATGCTGATCCGCGCATTGCCGCGCATACAGCGGTACGCGCCCGGGGCGGCCCTCGTGCTGGTGGGGGGCGGCCCCTACCGCGGCGCCCTGCGCAAGCTGGCCCTATCCACCGGGGTGGACAAGGACGTGGTGTTCACCGGCGGTGTGCCCGCCGACGAGTTGGCGGCGCACCACTGCATAGGTGACGTGTTCGCGATGCCGTGCCGCACGAGGGGTGCGGGGCTCGATGTGGAGGGTCTGGGCATCGTCTACCTGGAGGCGTCGGCGTCCGGGCTTCCTGTGGTGGCCGGGCGTTCGGGCGGTGCGCCGGAGACGGTGATGGAAGGACAGACGGGCCGGGTGGTGGACGGCAGGAACCTCGAGGGATTGGCTGGCGCGGTGGGGGGGCTGCTTGCCGACCCGGACCTGGCTGCCCGCATGGGTGCGGCCGGCCGGGTCTGGGCGAGCGAGCATTGGCGTTGGGACCAGCTGTCCCAACGCCTGCAGACCCTCATCGACGGCTAGCGCCACCGCGGCGGGGACTCACTTGGCGTAGATGTTCTCGATGTCCTCGGCGAAGGTCTTGACCACCACGTTGCGCTTGAGCTTCAGCGTCGGAGTGAGCTCACCGCTGATCTCGGTGAAGTCCACCGGCAGGATCCGGAACTTCTTGATGGCCTCGGCCTTCGACACCGCCTTGTTCGCCTCGGTGACGGACTTGTCGATCTCCGCCCGCAGGTCCGGATCTTCGATCATCGCCGCAAGGTCGCTGTCGGCCGGCTTCCCGTGCTCGGAGAGCCACGAGGGGAACACCTCGGGATCGATGGTGATCAGCGCGCCGATGAACGGCTTCTGGTCACCGACCACCATGCACTGGCTGATCAGTGGGTAGGCGCGGAGATGGTCCTCCAGCACGGCTGGCGCGACGTTCTTGCCGCCCGCGGTGATGATGATCTCCTTCTTGCGTCCGGTGATGCTGAGGAAGCCCTCGGAGTCCAGCGAGCCGAGGTCTCCGCTGTGGAACCAGCCGTCGGTGAAGGCCTCGGCGGTGGCCTTGTCGTTGTGCCAGTAGCCACGGAAGACCACGTCTCCGGTGATGAGGACCTCGCCATCTTCAGCGATCCTCACCGCGCACCCGCTGATCGGCCGTCCGACGGTGCCCATCTTCTGCGCACCTGGTCCGTTTGCAGTGACGGCGGCGGTGGTCTCGGTGAGCCCATAGCCCTCGTACACCGGCACTCCGATTCCACTGAAGAAGTGCCCGAGCCGCGCGCCCAGCGGCGCGCCTCCGAGCACGGCCGCGTCACAGTGGCCGCCCAACGCCGCCTTCAGCTTTGAGTAGACCAGCTTGTCGAACAGCGCGTGCTTGGCCTTCAGTACCAGCCCGGCGCCGCCGCTGCTCTGGGCCTCACTCCACGCCACCGCGGTGGAGTCCGCCAGTTCGAAGATCTTGCTCTTGCCCTCGGTATGCGCCTTCTGGCGAGCGGTGTTGTAGATCTTTTCGAAGACGCGGGGCACGGACAGCACGAAGTTCGGCTTGAACACGCCGAGATCGGCGACGAGGTTCTTGACGTCGTTGGTGTGACCGACGATGACGCGCTGGTCGAAGCTGGCGACGGAGATGACCCGTGCGAACACGTGGGCGAGCGGAAGGAACAGCAGAGTGGACCGCCCCGAGTACATCAGCTTCGCGAAGTTCGCCGACGCAGACTGCGACTCGGACATCAGGTTGCGGTGCGTGAGGATGCAACCCTTCGGCCTGCCAGTGGTGCCCGAGGTGTAGATCAGTGTCGCCATGTCATCGGCGACGACGGTCCGTCGGCGGGCGTGCAGGTCTTCGTCGCTGATCTCGGCGCCGGCGGCGGTGAGTGCGTCGACAGCGCCAGCACCTCCGTCGGCTGGGTCGTCGATCTGCCACGTGTGCTTCAGCTCGGGGCACCGCTCCGCCACCGAGGCAATCGTGTCACCGTGCGCCGTGTGCTCGTACACGATTCCTACCGCGCCGGAATCGCTCAGGATCCACTCGACCTGGTCGGCCGAGGACGTCTCGTAGACGGGCACAGTCACGCCGCCAGCAGTCCAGATGGCGTAGTCGATGAGTGTCCACTCGTAGCGAGTGGAGGACAGCAGTGCTACCCGGTCACCCTGCGCTACGCCCGACGCCATGAGGCCCTTGGCCACCGCGGCCACCTGCACCGCGAACTCGGCTGCTGTGACGTCCCTCCAGACACCGTCGAGGCGGCGCTTGAACATCACGGAGGTGGCGAAGTGCTCGGCATGGGAGAAGACCACGGCAGCGAGGCTGTCCGCAGCGGGGACGGTGAAGGTAGACGGGACGCTGTACTCATGCATGGGTGCCTCCGGGGACAGGCGAAAATCGGTAGCAGGTCAGGGTGACCTTGGTTACTCCTCGGTAGAACCTATCTTGTCCGGCCCTCAGATGGCAGCGCGGTGGTCGCGATGTGTGACCCTATGCAGGTGAGCGCACTCGACGTGGTTGATGAGACCTTCCTCGCTGTTCCCCCCGCAAGAGTGGCTGCGGCGTTCGCCCAACCGTCACGCTGGCGCAGGTGGTGGCCGGACCTCGTGCTGCACATGCATGACGACCGCGGTGCTGCCGGTCTGCGGTGGAGGGTGACAGGCGCGGTGACAGGGAGCATGGAGGTGTGGCTCGAGCCGATGTTGGACGGCACGATGGTGCACTACTTCCTCCATGCGGAGGTGGCCGACGCGTCGGATGAACAGCTGATGAGGGTGTCGCGGCAGCGCCGGCACGCTGCCAAGGCTGTGGCCTTTGAGCTCAAGGCGGAGCTGGAGGCCGGACGAGCCGCAGGTGAGGCGCCAGATGCCGAGCAGTGACCGGTGCTGGGCGAGGGCCTGCTGAATGCAACGAGGCGGTAACCTCTCTCTTGTGGCCGACAAGACAACCCAGACGATCATCATCGATGCGCCAGCAGCGCAGGTGATGAAGATCATCGCCGACTTCGAGGCGTACCCCCAGTGGGCGAACGCGGTGAAGCTCGTTGACGTCTTGGAGCGGGCTGCGGACGGCAGGGGACGCCACGTGCGTTTCGGCTTGGACGCCGGAATGGTGAAGGACACGTACGAGTTGAGCTACACCTGGGCGTCCGACGACACCGAGGTGAGCTGGAGCCTGGTCAAGGGGCAGATGCAGAAGGCCCAGGACGGTACCTACACCTTGCGTGAGTGCGACGGGGGAACCGAGGTCACCTACACGCTGGCGGTCGATCTCGCGATACCCATGATCGGCATGTTCAAACGCAAGGCGGAGAAGGTCATCACCGACACCGCGTTGAAGGAGCTGAAGAAGCGCGTCGAGAACTGAGAGCGACCGACGGTAAGGTCGGTCCTTCTGCAGGGTGACTGATCTCGAACTGGGTTGGGTGGGAGGCACGTGCGGGTCCTACTGTTCACCGGCAAGGGCGGTGTCGGAAAGACGACCCTGGCCGCGGCCACCGCGGTGCGGCTTGCAGAGACGGGGCTGAAGGTGCTGGTTCTCTCCAGCGACCCGGCGCACTCACTTGCCGACGCGCTCGACGTGCCTCTGGGGTCGCAACCTAGTGAGGTTGATCACTGTCTGTTCGGTATGCAGCTGGACGCACGCGGTCTGCTCGACATGCAGTGGTCGATCCTGCGTAACGAGCTCGCTGCGCTGGTCGGTGCGTCGGCTCTGGAGGGCGACGGCTCTGGAATCGTTGGCGTGGACTCGGAGGAGCTGACCGTGCTCCCGGGTGTGGAGGAGCTGCTCGCGCTCGGCGAGGTGCGCAGGCAGGCCGAGAGCGGACTGTGGGACGTGGTGGTTCTGGATTGCGGTCCCACTGCCGAAACCCTGCGCATGCTCACCCTGCCGGAAGCGGTCAGTGGGTACGTCGAGCGTATGTGGCCGCGGCACCGTCGACTCACCTACAGCACGCTCGGTATCCGTTCGGGCAGCCGTGCCGGACAACTCGTCGATGCAGTGGAGCGGCTCGACGAGTCAGCGCGCTCGATCCGTGCGCTGTTGCAGGACGGTGCGCGGACGACGGTCCGGCTGGTACTCACGCCGGAGCGTGTGGTGCTTGCCGAGACCCGTCGTACGTTGACCTCGCTGGCCCTGCATGGCTTGCGCGTCGATGGTGTCCTTGCCAACCGGGTGATGCCGGCGCCGGACAGTGGTGACGGTGAGCAGACTGGGACTGCCGGTCCCGCCTGGGAGTGGCTGCGTACTCGCGCCGCCGAGCAGTCGGCGGTCCTGGGTGCGCTCCGTGCGGACCTGCCGAATGAGTCGTCAACCCGGATGGCGCCCTATCAAGCGCATGAACCGGTCGGGCTCGCGGAGCTCGCCGTCCTGGCGGACGCGCTCTACGGGGCAGCAGACGTGCTTGGGTCTCTGCACGATCAGGGGACCCACGCGCCGGAGGTCCGGCTCGAGTCGGGTGCCGGGCTCGAGTCTGTGTACGTGTGGCGGCTACCGCTCCCGCTGGTGCAGGAATCCTCGGTGCAGCTCGGTCGGATTGACGACGACTTGTTGGTCACTGTGGCGGGCGAGCGACGCCGAATGGCGCTGCCGCCCGTGCTTCGCCGCTGTGACGCAGTGGATGCCGAGCTTGCGGCCGGCGGCCTGCTTGTGCGGTTCCGGCCTGACCCTGCCGTGTGGATGAAATGACGGCGGGGACGCGATGACAGCCGAACGAGCCTCGGGTACTGACGACACCGTACCCGAGGCTATCGAGGAGTTGCGGGCGCTCGCTGATGCGTTGCTCGACCGGGTCGAACCGTGGCTGCGGGCCGGGGCGGAGCCGGTGGAGGGCCCCGCGGGCGATGCGGCGTGCGGATGGTGTCCGCTGTGTGCGCTCGCGGCCACACTGCGCGGTGAGCGACCAGAGTTGTCCCGCCGGCTGGCCGAGCAGGGCGTCGGCTGGCTGAGCGCCGTCCGAGCCTTGCTCGACGCTCATGACGAGTCGTGCGCAACAACCCCCCCAGGACCGGAGGAACCGGTTTCGGCTTCCAGGGTTCAGCGCATTCCCGTCCGCGACAGCGGCTTGCCTCGGTGAGCGCGCAGCTGCCTGCGGAGCTCTTGACGATCGGCATCGACGTGGGGGGCACCCATATCCGGGCCGGTGTCGTCGATGTCGATGGCGCGGTCATCGATACTGTCGAGGCGCCGACCCCCGGCTCGGAACGGGCGCTGGAGACTGGGCTGCACCGGGCAGTCGCGGAGCTGCGGACACGCCACGAGATTTCCGCGGTCGGCTTGGCCGTGGCGGGATTCGTCACCCTGGACAACGCCGCGGTGCTCTTTTCACCGCACCTGCCCTGGCAGGGTGCTCCGGTAGCCCACCGGATGGCCGAGCGGCTCGGTCTGCCGGTTGTGCTGGAGCACGATGCCAATGCCGCGGCCTGGGCGGAATACCGTTTCGGAGCGGCAAGCGGTGGTCGCGTCGTGGTGCTGGTCACGATCGGTACCGGCGTTGGTGCCGCCATGCTCATCGACGGTCAGTTGTTCCGCGGCGCGCACGGTGTGGCCCCGGAACTCGGTCACCTTCGGGTAGTACCCGACGGTCGGGCATGCCCGTGCGGCAAGCGTGGCTGTTGGGAGCGTTACTGCAGTGGAACAGGTTTGGCGGCAACCGCGCTGGAGATGCTTGCGGCGGACCCGACTTGTTCACCAGTCTTGGCCAGAGAAGTGGGGGCCGATCCCGGTTCGCTCACCGGCAGGCGGGTGATGAGCGCAGCCCGGGACGGTGACCCGCTCGCCAAGGCGGCAGTGGCCGAACTCACGCAGTGGATAGGTGAGGGACTGGCCGTGGTGAGCGATATCTACGACCCGGACCTCATTGTGGTGGGCGGCGGCGTCGGGGCGTCATCCACGCTGTTCCTCGACGCTGCGCGTGAGCACTATGCCCGTCGGATCACGGGTGCCGGCCATCGCCCGCTGGCACGCATCCGTACGGCCCAACTCGGAGCGATGGCGGGCTTGGTCGGCGCTGCGGATGTGGCGAGAGCTGCGGCTACGAGCGACCGTTGAGGTAGGTCCCGAGCTAGAGCCGGGAGCCGTCGTCGAAGCCGGAGTCCAGCGGCGGGCCGGTGCGCAGCAGCAGGAACAGCCAGAGCAGTCCGGAGGCCACCGCGAGCAGACCGAGGGGCAAACCGACGATGTCTGTGAGCCCGATGACTGCTGGGATGAACAGCAGCACCAGACCGATACCGAGGAGAATCATCGCACCCAGTGTGGGGGCACGTGGGCGGGGGAAAGGCGGTGGCTCCGGCGGTTCGTAGTGGCCTTCGTCCTCGGGCCAGCCCTCGTCGTCCTCGTCTGCGCTGGAGTCCGAGGTGGACCGGCGGGTGGTCTGCTTGAGGGGTTCAGGATCAGCGTGCGGTGCCTCGTCCTCGGGCCAGCGCGGTTCGTCCTCACCCCAGCCGGCGACGATCGCGGCGAAGGACGCGTCGATCTCGGTGGCGTCCCTGTCTTGTTCCCCGCCGGGTGGCTCCGCGGTACTCACTCCTGGCTCACCCTTCTGATGAAGTCTGCGCTGCCATCGAAAATGGTGGGTGCATCATAGTCCAGTGTGGCCACGTGGTAGCTGCGTTCGAGTATGACCTCGGTGAGGTCTGCGGACCCCAGTTCGGCGTGCAGCAGCAGTGCGCTCGCCGGCTCCACGACGTGATCGTTCGCGGAGCGATACAGGAGGACCGGAGTGGTCACCTGGCCGAGTTCGCCTCTGGTGACCTTCCACAGCTGCTGCAGTGAGGCCGCGGCTTTCAATGGCAGCCGGTCGTAACCCACCTCTTGCACGCCCGGTTTCGCGATGTCCCCGGCCACGCCGGCCAGTGTGGGTAGCACCTTGCTCAGCAGAGGCAAGACACGCGCATCGAGACGCTCGGTGAGCAAGGAGGGGTTCACCAGGATCAGGCCCGCGATCTCCGGGTGCTGCTCGGCCAGCCGCAGGGCCAGCGTGCCGCCCATCGAGAGCCCGCCGACAAACACGGGCCGACCCCGCTTGAGTAGATCGACCAGCTCGCTCTCCAACGCGGCGTACCAGTCCGGCCACCGGGTCTTGTTCATGTCCTGCCAACGACTGCCGTGGCCTGGCAGTCGTGGGCCGCGGACGGTGAAGCCCTCGGCCGCCAGATGTTCGCCCCACGGTCGTAGGCTCTGTGGGGTACCGGTGAACCCGTGACACAGCAACACGGCAGCGGCGTCGTCCGCGCCGGAGAAGGTGAACGGCTCAGCGCCGGGAAGTAGGGCCACACGACCATGGTGGCACGGCCGGGGGAGGTGGGTGAAGGTTCGACCGAGATCCTTCCTGGGCTGGTGGCTGGCCTAGGGTGTGCTCCAAACCACACCAGCACTCTTGGAGAAGAGGTGAGTCGATGCTCTACTGGCTTGCCAAGTACGTGTTCATCGGACCGCTCCTGCGGATCACCTGCCGCCCACGCGTGCATGGCTTGGAGAATCTCCCGGAAACTGGGCCGGCGATCCTGGCGAGCAACCACCTTGCCGTCGTCGACTCTTTCTTTCTCGCCCTGATGGTGCCTCGCAGGTTGACCTTTCTGGCCAAGAGCGAGTATTTCACCGCGCCCGGACCTGCCGGCTGGTTGAAGAAGATGTTCTTTGCGGGGGTGGGGCAGGTGCCCATCGACCGCTCGAGTGCGCAGGCGGCCGAGTCCGCGCTGCTCACCGGAGTCGGGATCCTGCGTGAGGGCAAGCTGCTCGGCATCTACCCTGAGGGCACCCGCTCGCCCGATGGCCGGCTGTACAAGGGCAAGTCGGGCTTGGCGATCTTGGCGCTCGAGGCGGCGGTCCCGGTGATCCCTGTGGTCATGGTCGGTACGGATCGGGTGAACCCGCTCGGATCGCGGATGTGGCGGCCGGCGCGAGTCGAGGTCGTCATTGGTCACCAGCTGGATTTCTCCCGCTACGCCGACGTCAAGGACGACCGCTTCGTCCAGCGCTCGGTGACGGACGAGGTGATGCACGAATTGATGCGGATGTCCGGCCAGGAGTACGTCGACGTGTACGCGGCGACACTCAAGAACAAGCCTGCGGATGAGACGGTCGCGGCCACCGACAAGGCCGTTCGCCACACACGTGACCCCGCGCAAACTGAGGACCCATAAGGTAGCGCGGTGCGCTACTTCTACGACTGCGAGTTCATCGAGGACGGCACCACCATCGAACTCGTGTCGATCGGGGTCGCCGCCGAGGACGGTCGCGAGTACTACGCGGTGTCCACCGAGTTCGACCCCGACCGGGCCGGAAAATGGGTACGTGCCAACGTGCTGCCGAAGCTCCCCGCGCCGTCCTCCCAGTTGTGGCGCAGCCGCGCCCAGATCAGGGAGGAGCTGCTGGAGTTCCTTGTCGCCGACGGCACCCCCATTCAGCTGTGGGCCTGGGTCGCGGCCTACGACCACGTGAGCTTGTGTCAGCTGTGGGGAGCGATGCCAGCGCTGCCTCGACCGCTGCCGCGCTTCACCCGCGAGCTACGCCAGTACTGGGAAGACGCGGGTAGTCCCGAGTTGCCTGGGGCTCCTGACGATGTGCACGACGCACTGGCCGACGCCCGCCACAACCTGCAGCGTTTTCGGGCGATCACTGCGTATCTCCCATCCGGAGAACACCGGGAGAGCGGCACCTAGAATCGGCCACCTAAGATTGACCCCGTGAACTGGACCGTGGACGTGCCGATAGACACGCTGCCCGAGCTGCCGCCGCTACCCGAGGTCATGCGTGCCCAGCTCGACGCCGCCTTGTCGCGCCCCGCCGCACAGCAACCCGACTGGCCGGCCGATCAGGCCGCGGCGATGCGCACTGTGCTGGAGAGCGTGCCACCGATCACGATGTCGACCGAGGTGGACAAGCTGCACGAACGCCTCGCTGAGGTCGCGCGCGGGAAGGCCTTCCTGCTACAGGGCGGTGACTGTGCGGAGACCTTCGCCGACAACACCGAGCCGCACATCCGCGGCAACATCCGTACCCTGCTGCAGATGGCTGTGGTGCTCACCTACGGCGCGTCGATGCCTGTGGTGAAGGTGGCCCGTATTGCGGGCCAGTACGCCAAGCCGCGCTCGTCAGACGTAGACGCTCTCGGACTCAAGTCCTACCGCGGCGACATGATCAATTCTCTGGTTGCCGACGAGGCGGTCCGGGTCCACGATCCGTCCCGCTTGGTGCGGGCCTACGCCAACTCGAGCGCCGCGATGAACATGGTTCGGGCGCTCACTGCGGCGGGCATGGCTGACCTGCACAAGGTGCACGACTGGAACCGTGAGTTCGTCCGCACCTCGCCAGCCGGCGCCCGCTACGAGGCGATGGCCCAGGAGATCGACCGAGGCCTGCGGTTCATGGACGCGTGCGGCGTGAGTGACCCCTCGCTGCACTCTGCCGAGATTTATGCCAGCCACGAGGCGCTGGTGCTGGACTATGAACGGGCCATGTTGCGTCTGGACCCAGGCACCGACACCGGGACCGGGCCACGGTTGTTCGACCTGTCGGCGCACTTCTTGTGGATCGGGGACCGGACCCGCCAACTCGACGGCGCGCACATTGCGTTCGCGGAGCTGCTCGCCAACCCCATCGGGCTGAAGATCGGTCCGAGCACCACCCCCGAGATGGCTGTGGAGTACGTGGAGCGTCTCGACCCGCACTTCACGCCGGGCCGGTTGACGCTGGTGGCCAGGATGGGCAACAACAAGGTTCGTGAGCTGCTTCCACCGATCATCGAGAAGGTGCAGGCGACAGGGCACCAGATCATCTGGCAGTGCGATCCGATGCACGGCAACACCCACGAGTCGACCACCGGCTACAAGACACGGCACTTCGACCGCATCGTCGATGAGGTGCAGGGCTTCTTCGAGGTGCATCGTGGCACGGGTACCCACCCCGGTGGGATCCACGTGGAGATCACGGGTGATGATGTCACCGAGTGCATGGGTGGCGCGCAGGACATCTCCGACGCGGACCTCGCGGGGCGCTATGAGACGGCGTGTGACCCACGGCTGAACACCCAGCAGTCCTTGGAGCTCGCTTTCCTCGTCGCGGAGATGCTGCGCGACTAGCGTTGTTGGTGCGAGAGAAGTGGTGGGTAGCCGCTACTTCTCACACACTGAGTTTTATCATCGCACCGAGGAAGCATCTGGCGGCGGTGGTGGCCCGATCGGCGTCCCCGTCGATGACCGCATTTACCAGCTCCTCGTGCTCCGCGTCATAGTTGGGTGCGTCGCTGGCCACGTGAGTGTGGATGGCGTGTTCGAAGACGCCGCTCAGTGAGTCGTAGAACTCCAAGTAGAGCGGGTTGTGGCTGGCGGACACGACACCGCGGTGCAAGGCCAGGTCGGCGGCGGCGTATCGGACACTGTCCGCAGACTGTGCCGCGGCCCGGCGGGCGGCGACGAGTCGGGTCAGCTCGTCGATGTCGTCGCGGTCGCGGCGCTGGGCGGCCAGCGAGGCCGCTTGCACGTCCAGGGCCTGACGGAGTTCCAGCACGTCGCGTCGGTGGGCGCGTGCGAGGTGCCTGCTGAAGACACCCGTCAGCTCGGAGCTGGCGACCACGAAGGTGCCGCGACCCTGTCGGCGCTCGAGCATGCCGGCATGTACCAGGGCTTGCACTGCCTCCCGCACCGTGTTCCTGCCCGTCCCGGTGAGCTCGGCCAGTTTTGGTTCGGGAGGGATCTTGGTTCCGACCGCCCAGCGTCCTGCGCTGATCTCAGCCCGAAGCTGGCCGGTGACCTGAGCGATCAGCGTTGTTCGCTGGGCTGATTGCACGTCGGTTCTCCGATCGGGTGATGCCACCAGGTGGCATGAGTCATCCGATCATCCTATGATTCGCCGGTGCATTCAGCAAGGCAAGGAACGGGGCAAGCATGACGATTTCCAGCACCGAGGAGCTGACGGCGGCGACATCTGCACGACCCCTGTGGGCGGGTCGAGCGATCGTTCTCGTCGGGATCGCGATTTCGGCGCTGACCCTGCGCACCGCCGTCACGTCGATCACGCCGTTGCTCGACCCGATCGGTGCCGACCTCGGCTTCGGCGCCGCAATGGCGGGTGTCTTCGGCATGCTCCCCGCACTGATGTTCGCGCTGTTCGGACTGGTCACGCCGATGCTCGTGCACCGGATCGGTCTGGAACGCATGGCGCTGGTGGCGATGCTGATGGCCGGGGTCGGGTCTTTCACCAGAGCATTGGCGGGGGACACCCTGGTTCTGCTCGCGCTGTCCGCGCTGGCCCTCGGTGGCATGGGCGTCGGCAACGTGGTGATCCCACCGCTCGTCAAGCGCTACTTCCATGACCGGGTGGGTGGCATCAGTGCCCTCTACATCACCTTCGTGCAGCTCGGCACGGTGCTTCCTGCTCTGGTTGCCGTGCCGCTGGCCACCGCGACCGACTGGCGGGTGTCCATCGGTTCATGGACGGTGGTGGCCGTCGCGGGAGCGGTGCCGTGGATCGCCGTGCTGATGATGGAACGCAGCAAGGCATCACCCTTGGCTCAGACACACGACCACGCCGTCGTCGGCGGCGACGAGGCACCTGAGCTGTCCGTCGGACACCCGGAAGGCAAAGTGTGGCGCTCGCCTGTCGGCTGGGGGATGGCCGCCATGTTCGGCATGACCTCCCTGAACACCTACGCTCTGTTCACCTGGATACCGAAGATCCTCACCGAGGCGGGAGGCAGCGCGGAGCTCGGCGGAAACATGGTCGGCCTGTTCTCCTCGCTCGGTCTGATCGCCGCGCTGACCATGCCGGTGCTGGCCACCCGCGTCGGTAACCCGTACCCGATCGTGCTGGTGTGTGTGGTGTTCTACGCTGCGGGGTTCCTCGGACTCCTGCTCGCGCCCATGCAGCATCCGGTGCTGTGGGTGGCTCTGGTGGGCCTCGGTCCAAGTACGTTCCCGCTGTCGCTGACGCTGATCAACCTGCGAACGCGGACGCCGGCGGGTTCGGCGGCGCTGTCCGGGTTCAGTCAGGGTGTCGGATACACCGTGGCGTGCCTCGGCCCGCTGCTGTTCGGTCTGTTGCACGACGCCACCGGCGGCTGGGCCTGGCCATTTGCGATGCTCAGCTGCGCGGTCGTCGTGCTGATGATCGGCGGATACGTGGCCTGTAAGCCACGCATGCTCGAAGACAGCTGGCACCGCGCGGAGCCGGCTACGGCAGGGCGGTGATCACCACGGCGCTGCCCGGCGGAACCCGTGTCCCCGGCTCGGCGTCCTGGCCGATCACCACCGAACCGTCGTAGGGCACCAGCTGACGGACGGTGGTTTGCAGGCCCCGTGCGGCCAGCTGCGAGCGTGCCGCCGCCACCGTTTGCCCCCGCAAGTTGGGGACAGTGACCGCGGTGGACACCACTACCTGTACCTGACGGTTCGCGGGATCGACGAGTGTTCCTGCGGCGGGCACGGTGCCGGCCACTGCCCCCGCGTCCACCCTGGCGTCGAACACCGCCGCGCCGGTGGTGGGCGCGAAGCCAGCGGCCGTCAGGTCCGCGATTGCCTTTTCTGGGGCACTGCCGGAGAGCTCAGGCACCGTCAGCGCGTTGGACACCTGAAGGGTGACCGGGCTGCCCCTGCGTGCTGTGGCGCCCGGCTGGGGGTCGGTGGCGGCCACTGAGCCCCCGGCAACTGTCCGGCTGGAGACTTCGCTGGTGGCCCCGACCTTCAGTCCGACGGAGTCCAGCGCGGCGGTCGCGTCAGCAACCGTCCGTCCGAGCACGTCCGGTACGGGAACGGGCACCGGCCCCAGGCTCAACGTCACCTGCACCGCGGTGCCCACGTCGACGACCGTTCCCGCTGGGGGGACGAGGGTGAGCAGAGTCCCCTCGGGAACGGTGTCGTTGTAGGCGCCCGACGTGCCCTTGGGCTGCAGCGTCATGGCGCTGAGCTGCTGTTGGACGGCGGAAGCGGGTGTACCTGCAGCGATCGGGGGCACAATCGGTCGGCCGAGCGATACCGTCAGCTTCACCGTCGAACCGCGTGTCACCTTCGACCCGGCGACCGGTTCCGCAGCCAGTACCTGGGCGGGCGGTGCGGTGTCGTCGTAGCCATCGAGCTGCACGCCCTGGAGATGCGCCTCGGACAGCAGCTGCTCGGCTGTGCTTCGGGGTAGGCCGGTAAGGCGGGGAACGGCCGTGAAGCGGCCCGAACCAAGCCACCAGCCGCCCACCCCCACTGCGCTGGCAAGGAGCAGCACCACGACGATCCACACCGCAACCGACCGCCGCGCCCGGCGTCGCTGTGCTTGGAAGTCGCTCTCGACAGGGGGCTGCTCAGGCTGCTGCGTGCTGCCCGGGGTGAACAGCTCTGTGGCCATCGCTCGAGTGTGATTCACGGCTATCGTGGGCGCATCGGGGCTGCGCTGCTCAGCCGGGCGGTGCGGGGTGGGCACCCGGACGGGGACGACGTGCAACCAGCGACGCAGCTCCTGCACCTCGGCCAGCATCTCGCCAGCATCGCGAAAGCGGGCGCCCGGGTCGCGGCGGGTGGCGCGCAGCACCAGGTCATCCAGTTCCGGCGGAAGGTTCGGTACGTGCCGGCTCGGTGCGGTGGTGTCGGTGTTGACGTGTTGGTAGGCGACGGCCAGCGCGGTGTCTCCGGAGTACGGCGGTGCGCCGGTCAACATCTCGTAGAGCAGCACTCCGGCGGAGTACACGTCGCTTCTCGCGTCGGAGCTGCCCGCGCTCACCTGTTCAGGGGAGAGGTAAGCGGCAGTACCCAAGATCATGCTGCCCGCCGTGACACCCGCTTCGGCCAGGGCGCGAACCAGCCCGAAATCGGCAATCTTCACGGCACCGTCGTGGGCGATGAGGATGTTCTCCGGCTTGACGTCGCGGTGCACCAGCCCGGCCCGGTGTGCAGTCGCCAGGGCGGCAAGGACCGGCTCGAGCACACTGAACGCCACGGGGACCGACAGTGCACCCCGCTCGCGGAGCAGATCGCGCAGCGTTCCGCCCTCGATGAGATCCATCACCAGGAACACGTGTCCGTCGTCGCTGCCCTGGTCGTAGACGGCGACGAGCCCAGCGTGGCTGAGTCTGGCCACGGAGCGCGCCTCCAACTCGAAACGGGACAGGAATGCGGGGTCGTTGGCGAACCGAGGGTCCATCACCTTGATGGCGATGGGGCGGTCCAGGCGGAGGTCGATTCCCCGGTAGACGGTGGACATCCCGCCGTACGCGATGGTGGAGTCGATCCGGTAGCGCCCGTCGAGCAGCACTCCGAGCAGGTCGGAACCGCTGCGCACGCGTCAACACCCCATTCTCTGTGATGGTCTGGTCTCGAACAATCGTAGCGAGCGGCAGCGTTGGGAGAGTGCAGGCGAGACCCTTCGCGGCGGTGCCGCTACCGTTGGCGCCGTGAGCGCACTTCCATACTTTGATGACGTCCTCAGCCCCGAGGTAGCGGTGCTGCCGCTTCCGGACGTAGCCAAGCGGCTGAACGTTCCCCTGACTCGCGTGCAGCAACTGATCCGCGACGGCGCGATATTCGCCATCCGTCGCAACTCGGTGGTCAGCGTTCCCGAGATCTTCCTCGAGACCGAGGGCCGGGTGCTCAAAGGGCTACCCGGCTTGATCAGCGTGCTCCGGGACGGAGGTTACCCCGATCTGGAGATCCTCCAGTGGCTCTTCGCTGTCGACGACACCCTGCCGGGTGCGCCGGTCGATGCGCTGCACGGTAACCGGGCAAAAGAGGTCACGCGCCGGGCGCAGGCGATGGCCCTCTAGGACGCCGGCCCGGAGAACGAGCGGCCCCGCAGGCCGGGCGTCTCTCACCAGGGAGCGGAGCAGGGCGGGCCCGGCGACGGCGACCCGGCGGCGTCGGGGAACGACGACTCGGTGGTTGAGTACCTCGAAGTCGGCGCGCTCGATCTCCGTGAGTATGTCGGAGTACAGGGTGTATGCCGCGCGGACGCAGGGCCGCGAGGCGGGATCGAGCAGGTCTATGCCCGGTTCGGCTGAGCGGTAGATGCTCCGGGTCAGCGCTACCAGGTGCGCGGTCGCCCGGCGTACCCGGGAGTGAGACCCTCCGGTGGCACGCAGGTGCTCGAGCAGCTCCCGGTCCACACCGAACGACGCGAGTTCGTCCGCAGGTAGATACACGCGGCCGCGCCCGAGATCCTCCCCGACGTCGCGCAGAAAGTTCGTGAGTTGGAACGCAATCCCGAGCGCACACGCGTACGGGGCAGCCCTGTCCCGGCTAACCACGGTGCCCAGCACAGGCAGCATCTGCAGCCCGATCACCGAAGCGGAGCCGTACATGTACCGGTTGAGCTCCGGCATAGTGGCGTACTCGCTGACCTCGGTGGCGGAACCGACGGCATCCATGCGCATGGAGGCGAGAAAGTCCCAGAACAGCTGTGGGTCGATGGAATACCGGTCGACGGTGTCAGTCAGGGCATGCAGCACTGGGTGGCTGCAGGGCTGGGCTCCGCTCAGTCCCGCGCGCAGCTCGTCCTGGAGCGAGTCGAGCTCCTGTGAGCGTTCCGGCCACGGTCGCGGGTCGGTGGTGGAGTCGACGATCTCATCGGCGAGACGGGCGAACGCGTAGAGCGCGTGCACTGCGGGGCGGCGGGCGGCCGGAAGAAGCCGGGTGGCCAGGAAGTACGTCCGCCCGTGGCGCGCGTTGAGTTCGTGGCAGCGTCGATAACTTGCCTGCAAC
>JADGOX010000310.1 GCA_017882745.1 Mycobacteriaceae bacterium
ACGGCCTGCTCGACCGTTTCGAGCGGTGGCCGACGTGGATGTGGGCCAACCAGGAGGTCGCCGAGTTCCTGGCCTGGTTGCGGGAGTGGAACGCCGTGCGCCCCGAACACGAGCGCGTCGGCTTCTACGGACTCGACGTGTACTCCTTGTGGGACTCACTGCGGGAGATCATCTCCTGGCTCGAGTCCAACGTTCCCGACGCGGTACCGGCCGCGATGCGGGCGTGGGAGTGTTTCGTCCCTCACCACGAGGATCCGCACGCCTACGCGCGGAGTACCCGCCTGGTCCCGGAGTCCTGCGAAGCCGACGTGGTCGCACTCCTCGTCGAGGTGCGCAGCCGCACCCACCACCTGCTCAACGACGACGAGGACGCGTTCGACGCCGAGCAGAACGCCGAGGTCGCCGCCGACGCCGAGCACTACTACCGGATCATGGTGCGCGGTGACCGTGAGTCGTGGAACATTCGTGACTACCACATGGCCGACACGATCGAGCGCGTTGCCCGTCACCTCGGGCCGCAGTCCAAGGGCCTGGTCTGGGAACACAACACCCATGTCGGTGACGCCCGGGCCACCGACATGGCCCGCGACGGGCTCGTCAACGTCGGCCAGCTGATACGGGAGCGCCACGCCGCCCAGGGCGTCGCCCTCGTCGGTTTCGCCTCGCACCGCGGCACGGTGCTCGCCGCAGCCGCCTGGGGTGCACCCGAATCCGTACTACCCGTGCCCGAAGCCCGCACCAACAGCCACGAAGACCTCCTCCACCGCGCACTCGGCGAGCCCGCCGTCCTCGTCTTCGGCGACGACCGATCCGGCCCCTGGCTCTCTGCCTGGCTCCACCACCGGGCGATCGGCGTCGTCTACCAACCACAACGCGAACACGGCAACTACGTCCCGACCCGCATCGGCGGCCGCTACGACGCACTCATCTGGCTCGAACAGACCACAGCCCTACAACCCCTCCACCACGAAAACCGCCCCCAAGAACCCGAACTCGAAACCGAACCCACCGGCTACTAGGGCGATGGATCCAGCAGTCTCGGTCACGGGCTGATGCGGACGGCTGTTACCCCTATTCCTCCGGTCGCGAGGTGCGAGCAACAGGGATGTTGCTCACTTGGGCTGCGATGCTCACTGCCCACCGGCGGATCTCGTCCCAGTCACGGAAGTCGCCTTCGGGAGCTCTGAGCGCGCGTACCAAGGCCTTCTCGCCGAAGCCGAGGGTCGATCGGTCGAGACGGCCGGAGAACACGCGGTGTTCGCAAGCATGGGTCTGTGACTCGATGGCGGTGACATCGAGGGCGTTACCATCGGGCATCGGTGGGTCGCCGAGCGGCCCGCTCGAGAATAACCACACGGGTTGCCCGGTCAACTGGGACTCAAGGCGTTCCGCGAGCTGCCTGGCGGGTTTGAGCCAATGACCGGCGTAGACCGCGCTGCCCAGCACAACGGCGCCCACGCCGTCCAGCTCGTGCACGTCTTCTGGGTGGACGACGACCGGCTGGTGGCCCGCCGCGCTCAACTCGGTGGCGATCGCTGCGGCGATCTCGGTCGTGGCGCCGTGCTTGCTGGCCACACTGACGAGGACCTTCATGGCTGTCTCCCTGTCCGTTGCTGCACCTCAGGGTCCCTCCGCCCCCGACAGCGGGACAGGGCCATTCGTACGCCCAGGGCAGGTCTTTCGGCCTGTAGCACCGCGCCCAGTTACAGGTAGGTTCCGGCCGGGAACGCCGGCGGTAGGTGGCCGGGGACGATTCGGCGGCCGGTGACGCTGTGCGGAATGAGCCGTAGCCAGTGCCCGTACTCGCCATGGGCCCATGGCTGCGCCGCGCTGGCTTTGGTGCGTGCGACCAACTCGCTGCGGTGAGCCTCGGTGACCTCCTCGGCCAAGCCGCGAATCAGAACACTCCAACCGGTGGCGTTGCGTTGATCGATGTCGTCGACCTCGAAGGTCACGTTGGCATGGTTGGCGTTGCTGAGCTTGGTACCGGGATTGGTCCGGATGACGACGACGTCACCGTCGAGCCCGTAGTTCACCACGAAGATCAGTGGATAGTGCGTGGCGTTGACTCCCAGCCTCCCGATCTCCTGGGTGGCCAACAACGCCTGGCATTCGGGTCCGGTGATCTCCTGCAGCGTCGGCCTAGAGTCGTTCTCGGACATGAAGTGCTCCCCAAGTCTCTCAACCGATACGCGAAGACCGGCAGCGTGCGCCACGGATCTTGCGTCGTATCCTGCAGCGTACGGATCGAACGAGGGTGTCAGCCCAGTGAATGACAGCTCCGATCATGTCGTCCTGCTCCTCGCCGCGCGTCAATAGCGGCCGAGGTGGCGTTCCGGTTCCTCTCCAAAGGCGACCAGCCGTCCGGTGACTTCCGTCGGAGTGATCTCCACGTAGTTGTCCTTGATCGTCGGAACCCACGGGTGCAAGTCCAATTCGTCTGCTGCGGCGATCTCGCTGCTGCCTTCGAGTCGCCGGGCGGTGCCGTGCACAACCACGCTCCATGCGGAATCGGGGCCGACCTCTTCTGCCTGGAACACGACCTCGTCGTGGATGGTGAGCGCGACGAGCTTGGTGCCCTCCGCGGTGCGGAAGAACACCTTGCCCTCATGGGTGACGAAGTTGACCGGGAAAATATCGATGCGTCCGGCCAGGCTCACCACGAGTCGACCGAGCGTTTGGGTGCTGAGACGCCTCCAGCTCTCCTCAGCGGAGAGCACGAAGATCGGATCGTTGGGGGAGGGGTTCTCGTTGGTGGCCATATTTGATGATTGCACTGCAACGCGCAGCTTGCCATCTCGGAGGGGTGGCGGGTCTGCCCGCGCCGTGCGGAAGTTGTGAGCCCGAAACGAAACTCAAGACGGACTATCGTGAAAGTGCCGGGCTAGAGTGGGACTCGCTCATCTTGAGCGGGTCGACCATCCTGAGTGGATTGGCGAGTAGCGAATGGCCATAATTCGCAAGACCCCGTTTGACCTGCGCGTGTCGCCCAATTTCGGGGACTACGACGCCACGCGCGCGGGGTTCTCCTGGGCTGAGGTCACCCGCCGCATGGACGGCTTGCCCGGGGCGGGGTGCAACATTGCCTATGAGGCGGTCGACCGTCATGCCGTCGGGGCGATGGGGGAGCGGACGGCTTTTCGTTTCCTCGGCCGCACCGATCCTGACGGCGGGATCCCCACACGTGACGTCTCCTATGCGGAGCTGGCCCGTCTGACGCGGCGATTCACGAATGTCTTGCGGGACTTGGGTATCGGCAAGGGCGACCGGCTCTTCGTCATCGCCGGGCGAATCCCCGAACTCTACGTTTCGATACTCGGCGGCCTGCGCAACGGGACCGTGGTCTCGACCTTGTTCTCCGCTTTCGGTCCTGAGCCGATCACGACGCGCATCCAGCTCGGTGCGGGGCAGGTTCTGGTGACGACTGAGCTTCTGTACCTCCGCAGGATCCAGAAGATCCGAGACCAGCTTCCGACTCTGCGGCATGTCCTGCTGATCGGGGAAGACGGGGCCACCACAGACATCCCGGACACTCTGGACCTTCCCACGCTGATGGCTGCGGCCTCTGATCAGGCCGAGATCGCGGCGACCACTGCCGACGACGCGGCGCTGCTGCACTTCACCAGCGGCACGACAGGGACGCCAAAGGGTGCAATCCACGTGCACGGCGCTGTCGCAACCCACTATGCCACCGGCCTGTACGGCCTCGACCTGCATTCCGATGACGTCTTCTGGTGCACCGCAGACCCGGGCTGGGTCACCGGCATGTCCTACGGCGTCATCGCGCCGCTGTTGCACGGGGTGACGTCGATCGTCGACGAGGCGGACTTCGACGCCGAACGGTGGTACCGGATCCTGCACGAGCAGGCCGTGACGGTCTGGTACACGGCGCCGACCGCGATCCGCATGCTCATGAAGGCCGGCCCCGAGCTCGCGCGCAGGTACTCCTTCCCGCAGTTGCGCTTCATTGCCAGTGTCGGCGAACCGCTCAACCCCGAGGCGGTGTTGTGGGGCAAGGAGGTGCTGGGCTTGCCGATCCACGACAACTGGTGGCAGACCGAAACTGGCGGCATCATGATCGCCAACACCCCGGCCTTCGACATCAAGCCGGGCTCGATGGGTCGGCCGCTGCCTGGCATCGACGCCTGCATCGTGCGGCGGGACTCCAGCGGTGCGCTGCAGCTCGTGGATACACCGGACACCGAGGGTGAACTGGCATTGAGAAAGGGCTGGCCCTCCATGTTCCGGGGCTACCTGAACAACGAGGAGCGTTACCGCAAGTGCTTCGTCGACGACCTCTACCTCACCGGCGACCTGGCGAAATGCGACGCCGACGGCTATTACTGGTTCATCGGGAGGGCCGACGACGTGATCAAGTCCGCCGGCCATCTCATCGGGCCGTTCGAGGTGGAGAGTGTCCTGATGGAGCACCCGTCAGTGGCTGAGGCTGGGGTCATCGGCAAGCCCGACAAGACGGTCGGCGAGGTGGTCAAGGCTTTCGTGTCGCTCAAGCGTGGTGTCGTGGCTGACGACGCCTTGCGCCTGCAGTTGCTGGGGCATGCGCGCAAACGTCTGGGGGCGGCGGTGGCACCGAAGGAGATCACTTTCCTTGCTGAGCTGCCGCACACTGGAAGCGGCAAGATCATGCGTCGGCTCTTGAAGGCCCGTGAACTCGGCTTACCTGAGGGCGACACGTCGACACTGGAGGCAGGCGGATGAACACGGTCGAAGTTCCGTACGACAAGGGCTTGGCGCTCGACCTGCTGGCCGACATGCTGCGCATTCGCCGCATGGAAGAGAAAGCCGCCGAGCTCTATGGCGCCACCAAGATCCGTGGCTTCCTGCATCTGTACGTCGGCGAAGAAGCTGTGGCGGTCGGCGCGTTGCGCGCCTTGACGCCAGGGGACGCGGTTGTCGCCACATACCGGGAGCATGGCCATGCGCTGGTCCACGGGCTGGCGATGAACGCAATCATGGCCGAGATGTTCGGCAAGCAGGAGGGGTGTTCGCGCGGACGTGGTGGCTCAATGCACCTGTTCGATGCAAGGACGCGATTCTACGGCGGCAACGCGATCGTGGCTGGTGGTCTGCCGATGGCTGTGGGCCTGGCGCTCGCCGACAAGATGCAGGGCCGACGCCGCGTGACGGCCTGTTTCTTCGGGGAGGGTGCGATGGCTGAAGGCGCGTTCCATGAAGCGATGAATCTGGCTGCGCTGTGGCAGCTTCCCGTGCTGTTCTGCTGTGAGAACAACCTGTACGCCATGGGTACCGCGTTGAACCGCTCGGAATCGCAAACTGATCTGTGCGCCAAGGCGGCAGCGTTCGAGGTTCCCACGCTGAGGGCGGACGGCATGGATGTGGTGGCAACCCACGAGGCGGCGAGGACGGGAGCACAACACGTGCGCGACAATGGTGGTCCGTTCTTCATCGAGTTTCAGACCTACCGTTTCCGCGCTCACTCCATGTTCGATCCGGAGCTGTACCGCGACAAGGCGGAGGTCGACGAATGGAAGAAGCGCGGGCCGATCCACACCTTCACGGACCGGCTGAAAGCTCAGGGCCTTCTCACCGAAGAGGAATTCCAAGGCCTTGACGCCAAGGCGGGGGCTGAGGTGGACGCTGCAGTTGCCTTCGCTGAGGCGGGCACCTGGGAGAGTGTCGACGACCTGTACCGGGACGTATACACACCAGCAGGTGTTGCGGGTGAGTCGTCATGAGAATCACTTACCGTGACGCCATGCGGGACTCGATCCGAGAAGCGCTGCAGGCTGACCCCCGAGTCTTCCTCATGGGGGAGGACATCGGTCGCTATGGCGGAACCTATGCGGTGACGAAGGGTTTGCTCGACGAATTCGGTCCCGAGCGGATCCGTGACACACCTCTGTCCGAGCTGGGTTTCGTAGGGGTGGGAATCGGCGCCGCGCTCGGCGGGATGCGCCCTATCGTCGAGATCATGACGGTCAATTTCAGCCTGCTCTCGCTCGACCAGATTGTGAATACCGCGTCGGCACTCCGACACATGTCGGGCGGACAGTTCTCCGTGCCACTCGTGGTGCGCATGGCGACTGGCGCCGGCCGCCAGCTGGGGGCCCAGCACTCGCACAGTCTCGAAGGCTGGTACGCGCACATCCCCGGCATCAGGGTTCTCGCTCCGGCTACCGTCGAGGACGCCCGCGGGATGCTCGCCCCGGCTCTGGCGGATCCCGATCCAGTGGTGATATTCGAGCACTCGCAGTTGTACAACCAATCAGAGGAGCTCGGCAGCGGTGGGCCGGTCGACATCAGTTCCGTCCGGGTGCGACGCACCGGCGAGGACATCAGCCTGATCACCTACGGCGGTTCCCTTCCGAAGACGCTCGAGGCAGCCGACACGCTTGCCGAACTGGGGATCTCGGCCGAAGTGGTCGACTTGCGCGTGCTGCGCCCTCTCGACACCGAGGGCATAGTCGCCTCAGTGAGGAAGACGCGGCGCGCGGTGGTCATCGACGAGGGCTGGCGCAGCGGCAGCCTCGCGGCAGAAGTCATGGCCCGCATCGTCGAAGAGGCCTTCTTTGACCTCGATGCGCCGCTTGCACGTGTCTGCAGCGAAGAGGTCCCGATCCCGTACGCGAAGCACATGGAGGACGCGGCGTTACCGCAGCCCGCCAAGATCGTCGCGGCCGTGCAGGCTGTCATGGGCACAACATGAGAGGTTGACCTTGATCGAATTCACGATGCCGTCACTGGGTTCCGACATGGATGAAGGCAAGCTGGACGAGTGGCTGGTGAAACCCGGCGATGCGATCGAGCGCGGGCAGGTGGTGGCAGTCGTCGAGACCACGAAGGCTGCGGTCGACGTCGAGTGTTGGCACGAGGGGACCGTCCACGATCTGCGGGTGTCGGTGGGCGAGACGGTACCGGTCGGAGCCGTCCTCGCGACGCTGCTGGAACCTGGTGAAACCGCGCCGTCGGCACCGGCCGCGCCGTCGGCACCGGCCGTGGCTACTCCCGTCGCCGCGCCTGCGGAACGGCGCCCGGCCGCGCCGCCCTCGGTTGCCCCCGTCGCCGCGCCTGCGGAACGGCGCCGGGTGTCGCCGGCCGCTCGCAGGGAGGCGCAGGAACTTGGCATCGACATTGCCTCGGTGGAAGGCACCGGCCCTGGGGACTCGGTGACACTGGACGATGTCAGGCGCTCCGGCGAACGCGCACAGTCCACGCCGTCTCCGCTCGCTGCCGTCGACAAGACCGCGGATATCCGCACCGCCATCGCGGCCGCCATGAGCCGATCCAAGCGGGAGATTCCCCACTACTATCTCGCCGAGGAAATCTCGCTGGACAAGGCGCTGGCCTGGTTGGAGGAGCAGAACGCGCAACGGTCAGTGACAGAGCGTCTTCTCTTGGCCGTGCTGCAACTCAAAGCCGTGGCGGTCGCCACCCGGAAGTTCCAGGAGATGAACGGTTTCTGGCAAGACGGTGGGTTTCGTCCAGCGCCTGCGCCGCACCTGGGCGTCGCCATCTCGCTACGTCAGGGTGGGCTGATTGCGCCAGCCATCCACAATGTCGCCGACAAGTCGCTTGATCAGCTGATGTCCGATCTGCTCGACTTGGTGAAGCGGGTGCGCGCGGGCAGCCTGCGCAGTTCAGAGATGTCCGACCCGACCCTGACCGTGACCAATCTCGGCGACCAAGGTGTCGACTCGGTGTTCGGGGTCATCTACCCACCCCAGGTGGCGTTGGTGGGATTCGGGAAGCCGAAGGAGCGCCCTTGGGCGGAGGCTGGTGAGCTCCGTGTCGGACGAACGGTGATCGCCAGTTTGGCCGCGGACCATCGCGCCAGCGACGGACACCGGGGGGCGCTGTTCCTGAGCGAGATCCACGAACTGTTGCAGCATCCCGAACAACTGTGAAGGGGATCCGATCATGAATGCGCAGGAGGTCCGCGACATCATCGTCGCGACGCTGAAGACCATTGCCCCGGAGGTCGACGAGGACGAATTGGTCGCCGATCGGCCACTACGCAACCAGGTCGATTTGGACTCGATGGACTGGCTCAATTTCTTGATTGCCCTGCATACCGCTCTGAAGGTCGACATTCCGGAGACGGACTACTCGAAACTGGGGACGCTGAACGATCTCGTCGGCTATGTGCTGGAGCGCTCTCTCGCGTGACCGGCTGCGCCTGGATCTGCCGCGGTGTTCGATGGTCCGAATCTCACCTCGTGTGCCGGGCTGGGTCCGGTGGCCTACCGGGCCCCCTGCCACGGGTCGCCAGTTCGAGGGCCAGCCGTGCCGGACCTGTGTAGAGGACCGAGTCGATGCCGAGGGCGCGTGCGCCGTCAACGTTCTCCTGGTTGTCGTCGACGAACAGGCAACTCGGCGCCGCCACCCCCAACTCTTGTAGCGCGCGAATGTAGGCACGTTCCGCCGGTTTCCGTGCGCCCAGCACCCCAGTGAACAGGACTGCGTCGCAGCGGGCCGCAACACCTGGCAGGTACGTCCCGATCAAGGACCCCACCAGTGCATCATTGTTGCTGAGCAGCGCTACCACTGCTGGCGGACGGACGGCATCTAGTACGGCAAGCGCGGCAGCGTCCTCGGCGAAGGCCGCCATCCACGCCGCCTCAAGCTCTTCCGGTGGGCAGCTCAGCCCGAGGCGCGAGCTGATGCCTGCCCTGACGCCGTCAGCGTCCAGCGCGCCACCATCGATCGCGTCGACGAAACCGCTGTCGTACAAGCGGCCATACACGTCGTCCTCGGTGAGCCCGGACAGCCGCGCGAGCGCAGCCAGCCTCGGCCGGCGGTCGAACGCAGCGAGCACGCCGGCGAGATCCATCAACAAGTGCGTTGGCGCCATCAACGCCATCGTAGAGCTTGACGGCGAGGACTTCGCGTCGAGTCGAGCCCCCAATGCGGTTGCCCGCACTGGGGCACTCAGTTGTTCAGACGCCGGATTGATTCTGGATGTCCGGAGGTCATCACCAGCACCTAGCTTTACTGGGCGTGGGGGAGCATCCAACTCTTGAGAGGTTCACATGAGCAGAGCGCGCATCCGCAGCGTCATCGCGGCCCTGACCGCACTGCTGGTCATCGGCGGGGCATCCGCCGCCCACGCCGCCGAAACCGGGGACCACCATTCCACCGACTCTGCTCTGGCCAACGACTTCAGCGGCGTCGACCGCAACACCAGCTGGCAGCCCACAGGCAAGGTGAAGCTCAACTTCCCCAGCTTCCACACCGAGGGCATCGCCTTCACGCCGGACCACATCTTCCTGTCCGCCGTGCAGATCCTCGAGCCCACCGTGAAGTACCCCACCCCGCAGGGTGGCTACGACCGCACCCCAGGCAAGGGCATTGGGCACGTGTTCGTCATGGACCGAGGCGGCAACCTCCAGAAGGACATCACCCTCGGTGAGGGCGACATGTACCACCCGGGCGGCATCGACTTCGACGGCACCAACGTCTGGGTTCCGGTCGCCCAGTACCGGCCCAACTCCAGCGCCATCATCTACCGTGTCGACGCCACCACCCTGGAAACGCACAAGCAGTTCGAAGTCAACGACCACTTCGGCGGCATCGTCATGGACACGCAGACCGGCCACCTTGTCGGCAACACCTGGGGATCGCGCCGATTCGCCGAGTGGGACCTGCGGGGCACGCAGCTGAAGACCTGGGACAACCCCAACTTCTTCATCGACTACCAGGACTGCCAGTACGCGGACAACTCCAAGATGCTGTGCGCCGGAGTCACCAACCTCCCGCAGACCCCGACCGCGGGTGGTACCTCCGCGACGTATGAGCTCGGTGGCATCGCCCTGATCGACCTTCGCACCCACAGTGTCCTGCACGACGTCCCCTTCCAGAAGTGGTCCACCGCCGGGCACGTCGCCACCCGCAACCCCTTCAAGATGACCGCGGACGGCAACCACCTGACCATGCGTGTCGCCCCCGACAACGGCGACGAGGGCAACGGCACCGAGATCCTCACCTACGAGGCGACTCTCACGCCCACCCACTGATAGCGCGCGGGCGGGCGCCGGTCAGAATGGGAGCAACCACAGGGCGGCGACGGACGCGCCTGCCGGTGGGATCAGCCACAGCGCGAGGTGTACAGCAAACGCGCGTGGGCCGGCTAGGGCGGCGAGCGTGAGCTTGACGATCAGGTTGGTACCGAGCGCTGCGCCGGCGGCCAGGGTGGCGGAATGCGGCGAAAGCGTAGGGCCGACGGCGGAGGCTGCGGCCAATGACGACGAGTGTGCGTCTGCGAGGCCGCCGATGGCGGCGGCCGCGATGGCACCAGTGCTGCCCAGCCAGTCGGCGGCGGCCCGGGTGGCGATCAGCAGAATCAGCAGGATTCCGGCCAGCGACAGTGTCGCTTTCAAGGAAATGGGACGGTCGAGGAAGCCGCCGCTCGAGTCGTCACTTCGGGCATTGTTGTCGGCTGAACGCGAGCGAAAGACCAGGAATGCTGTCTCTGCCGCGATGAGCAGGGCGGCCCCGCCAAATATCAACGCGAGGTTCTTGGACACCTGGATATTGACCACCCAGGTGATTGCCACGACCTGGATGATTGTCGAGAGGTTGGCGATCAGTGCGGCAGGCAGGGTGTCGCGGGCGTCGGGCGTGGTTTTTGCCATGCGGGCCATTACCGCGATCGTCGCCGAGGCGGAGACGAATCCGCCACCGAATCCTACGATGAGCAGGCCCCACCGGTCTCCGAGCAGACGCATCGCCACGTACCCCGCCCAGCCGATCAGGCTGAGCATCAACACCAGGGTTCCGATCGTGGACGGATTGAGGGCCCCGTACGGGCCGAGATTCCGATCCGGCAGAAGGGGTAGCGCCAGAAAGGCAACCGCGAGCAGCACGCAGAAGTCGGTGATGTCCCGCTGGTCGATCATTCGGTTGGCGAACTCGTGAATGGGGTACTTGACGGCGAGCAGTGCGAGTACAACTACGCCGAGCCCGACGGCGAGTGACGGATGCTGCCAGGCCAAGGCCCCGAGCAGGAATGCCGTCATCGCCGCCACCGAGGTAGTGGTGCCGGTGTCGGGGTCCTCATCGGCATGGGCTCGAACCCAGTACCAGGCCAGGATCACCAGTGACACGCCGATGAATCCGACGGCGACGATGACACTGCCCAGATGGGCGGCGATCGCACCGGCGAACGCAATGAGCGGAAAAGTCCGAGCCCCGGGGAATTCGAACGGCGTGGATGTGGTACTCGAGTCCGCGGCGCGTACTGCTCCGGCGTTGTGTTCGCGCTCGATGCCGAGGCCCAATCCGATCAGCAGGGCGGCGGCGTACCCGAAGACGTGCAGTTCGGTCAGGTCCATCTTGCCCACGGGGGTCCGGTCATCAGGGTCCTCCTCGGTGATACACGAACTTTACAAGTGCAGCACCGGCACTGACTGTCCGAGAAGGCTCACTCTCACGCGATGGCGGTGCCGAACAGGTTCCCGATTCCATAGGTCAGTGCCAGTCCGGCCGCGCCGCCGATGACTACGCGGGTCACGGCGAGCCGTTGACTGCTGCCTCCGATGCGGGCACTCATTGCGCCGGCGGCAGCGAGGGCAGCGAGCACTGCGACGACGGTGACGCCGACACGCCATTCCGGTGGTGGGAGCAGGATGGCGAGCATCGGCAGGAGCGCGCCGAGCAGAAACGACAGTGCGGACGCCGCGGCTGCGTGGACGGGGTTGGCCAGGTCGTTCGGGTCGACGTGCAGCTCGGCTTCCGCGTGGGCCGCCAGCGCGTCGTGTGCGGTCAGCTCGGCTGCCACTTGCTGAGCCGTGTGCGGCGAGAGGCCTTTTGCCTGGTAGATGCCGGCAAGCTCGGCGAGCTCCGCCTCGGGTGTTTCGATCAGTTCCCGGCGCTCCTTGTGTAGCTGCGCGGTTTCGCTGTCTCGCTGGCTGCTGACCGATACGTACTCGCCGAGTGCCATTGACACAGCTCCGGCGACCAGGCCGGCCAGGCCGGCAGTGAAGATGGCTCCGCGTGCTGAGGTCGCGCCGGCGACGCCGACGACGAGGCCGGCGATGGAGACGATGCCGTCGTTGGCACCCAGGACTCCCGCGCGGAGCCAGTTGAGTCGGCCGGCCATCCCCGCTTGGTGCGGCTCGTCAGGGTGTGGGCCGAAACCGGTGGCGGCTGCCCTGTCCTCGGCTCCGCTCGGTGTGTCTGAGTGCTCGCTCATGCATCTACTGTCCCAGACCCCGCTTGTTTCGTCCGAGCAAGGCTGCCCTGCTCTTAGG
Source organism: Mycobacteriaceae bacterium (assembly GCA_017882745.1). Lineage (GTDB taxonomy): Bacteria > Actinomycetota > Actinomycetes > Mycobacteriales > Mycobacteriaceae > X156. The sequence goes on from JADGOX010000310.1 coordinate 12,231, forward strand.
TGCTTGTGGGGTGTGGATGCAGTGCCCAGGGCGAGGCGTCCAGGATGACGTCGATCGCAGCACCGTCCCCGGCCGGCCGAAGGACGTGATGGAGGGCCCGGACCCGCAGGCCGTGAGCACCGCGGGCGAGCGTGTCGATGTCGGGCAGGACGGTCGGGTCAGGAGGGCCACCGACTCCTCGCGCGTGGTTCTCGCGTGCGTGCCCGAGGTAGAGCAGCCTGCCCGTGGGGCTCAGCCATGAACCCGCCCTCGCGAGCGCCGTCACGAGTTCGGCCATCGGTAGATGGAGGAAACTCATCACCACGAGATCCGCGGAGCCGGTGGGTGCCCAGTCGGTGACGTCGCCGACTTGCCAGTCGATACGGCTTGCGGCATCCGTGGCCCGGGCACGTGCGATGGCTACCGGCGAAAAGTCGACGCCGGTGACCTGCCAACCACGCTCGGCCAGCCAGTGGGCGTGGCGCCCGTCACCACACGCCAGGTCCACGGCACGGCCCGGCGCGAGCGGCGCGATCCGTTCGGCGAGGGCGGCCGCAGGCGCGGTGCCCCAGGGCACGGGCTCGCTCTCGTATCGCTTGTCCCATGAGGAGGCGTCCATCCCTGCCCTTTCAGCTGCTGTCGACGGTAGGTGTTGCGGCGAGGCGGGGAAGTCCCATGCGGCCCATGAGCAGGCTCGCCGGACACCACCCCACTGCCCCGTACAGGACGAGGTTCGCCCCGACGAAGCCAGTCAATGCGCGCCACCGCGTGGAGTGCCGGCGGGCCAGGGTGAGGCTGGTGAGGACGATGGATCCGCCCAGCAGAGGGACCACTCGTTCGATAGTCCATCCTTGATGGCGCGGCATGCTTGTCATCAGGAGCTGTGTCCCTTCTGCTGATGGACGTTCACGCGAGCGCGAGGAAGAGCTTCTCGAGTTCGGCTTCGGTCATCGGATCCTTGCCATCGGCGTTCTCACCGGTGAGGCACTCACGCAGTCCGGTCGCGACGATCTTGAAGCCGGCCTTGTCCAAGGCGCGGGAGACGGCAGCCAGCTGCGTGACCACGTCTTTGCAGTCGCGGTCGTTCTCGATCATCGAGATCACCCCCGCAAGCTGTCCGTGCGCGCGACGCAGTCGGTTGAGTACCAATGCAATGTTTTCTTCGTTTCCGACCATGACGGTTCCTTTCAAGAATCCCACGTCAATCGTACCCCGAGGGGTATGTGCGGTGGTGGACACGTTGTGTCCACCACCGCACATACCTGCAGTTCCGGCTTACGGATCAGTTGTGGGAGAAACTGATCTTGGGCAGTACTCGTCGCAGCCAGGCCGGAGACCACCAGGCGGCGTGACCCGTCAGGCGGAGCAGCACCGGGAGCAGCACGAGTCGGATCAGCGCCGCATCGAGGAGGACGGCGACACCGAGGATGATGCCCATTTCCTTGGGGGGTAGTGGCTGTGCGAGCGCGAAGGTGAAGAATACCGCCACCATGACCCCAGCTGCCGCGAGGATCACCCGCCCCGAGTGGGCGAGCCCGTCGACGTAGGCGATCTTCGGATCACCTGAGTGGTCGTAGTGCTCCTTGGCGGTGGAGAGCAGGAAGACGGTGTAGTCCATGGCGATGGCGAAGATCATCGCGAAGAAGAACACCGGTCCCCACCCGTCGAGGAAGCCCTGCGGGGTGAATCCCAGGAGGCCGGATCCATGGCCGTCTTGGAAGATCAGCTTGGCCACCCCGAACGCGGCACCGGTGGAGAGCAGGCTCACGACAGTGCCCAGGATCGCGATCAGCGGTGCCTGCAGTGCTATGAGCAGCAGCAGGAATCCGAGGAGCAGGATGATGCCGATGATCAGGGGCAGGTAGTCGTTGAGCGTTTGCTGTAGGTCGAGGTTTTCCGCTGGGGCACCACCGACCAGTGCCTGGGCGGGCAGCCCGGCGCGCAGTTGGCTGAGGATCGCGCCCATGGACGGGTCGGAGGGGTCGACGGTGGGGATGGCCTGCAGCATCGCGTAGCCCGAGCCGTCGGCCGCTTTCTGGGCGGGGGTGACCATTGCGATCCCGTGCGTTGCGGCGGCAGCCTTCGCCGTCGCGTCGGCCTCGGCGGCCGGGGTGATGATCTGCAGCATGCCCGGAGCGCCCTTGCCCATCTGGCTCTGCACCAGCTCATAGCCCTGGCGTACGGGGGCGTCGGTGGGGACGACCTGGATCGAGGGCATCGCGACCTTGAGGCTCAGCACCGGGACAGACAGTCCGATCAGCACGGCGAGCGCGGCCAGGGCGAAGGGCCACGGGTGCTTGTGCAGCAGGTGGCCCCAGGCTGCGAAGACCGGGGAACGGTGTTGCTGCCGCTTGGCATACGGGAGGGAACCGCCGTTGACTTTCCGGCCGAGCTTTCCGAGCACTGCGGGAAGCAGCGTGAGGGTCGCGGCGAGGACGAAGATCACCGCGAGGATGATTCCGATCGCCATCGTGCGCACCGCCGGGGCGGGAACGAGCAGTACCGCAGACAGGCTCACGATCACGGTCAGTCCCGAAAGGGCGACGGCTTTGCCTGCCGTGTCCATGGTTTCTGCGACTGCTGCCCTCGGGTCGGGGTTCTTGCTCAATGCGGCTCGGAACCGCGAGACGATGAACAGGGCGTAGTCGATACCCAGGGCAAGGGCGAACATCATCGCGAAGTTCATCGCCCACACCGAGATCGGGAAGACGGTGTTCAGGAGGACGAGTCCGCCGGCCGAGGCGACCAGGCCCGCCAGGGTGAGCAACAGCGGTAGGCCGGCCGCGACCAGTGACCCGAAGGCCAAGACCATGATCACCAGGGTGACGGGCCAGGAGATCATCTCGGCCTTCATCATGGCGTCGTGGTTGGCCTTGTTGAAGTCGCTCCACAGCGCTGAGGACCCCGTGGGGTACACCTCGATGCCATTGCCGGCGAGCGCAGTCAGTTCGCCTTTGAGGTCGTCGACGGCTTTCACCATGTCGTCGGTACTTGCGTTGGCACCGGCGATGAGGATTCCGGTGTGCCCGTCGGGGCTGATCGACATGCCCGGCTGTGGCGCGATCACGTCGGCGAAACGGGGGTCCTGGTGAAAGAGCGTGGTGGCAGAGGAGAGCACGTGCTGCACCGCGGGATCGCTGACCTGCTGGGTGTCGGAGTGCACGACGACCTGCACCGCGGCGGAGGAGTTACCTCCGAAGTGTTGCTGGGCGAGTTCGCGTACCTGCACCGACTCCGATCCGTTGGCCTGCCACCCGGCGCCTGCGAGCGAGCTGAACACCGACGGTGCGGCCACGCCCAGACCCACGAGGACAATCAGCCACACGCTGAACACCCACCGCGAGTTCGCGACCATTGCCGACCCCATCCGGGCCAACGACCCGCCACGCACGGGATGCATCGAACCTTCGTTTGGGGTCGGGTCCGGCGCCTTGCCGTTCGCCGTTGCAGGTTCATTCATCAGATGAGACTCCTTTAGTACGGGTGGGGGTATCTACGAGGGCGCAGTCTGCCCAGGGAACGTGGTCGACAGAGAGTGCGAGCCCGACTCGTCGTCGGGTGGTCCCCGGCCCGTGTCCGCCCGGCGTGGTACCGAGAACGTGCATGCCAGCCCCCCTCCGGATGCCCAAGGTGGCGTCCGGTAAGGATCATATGGGTACCCGGGGGGGTATAGCAAGTTCAGGTGGAACTGAACTCCACCCGCAGCGGGTGCCGTTCTGAAGATCTATCCAGATCCGACTGCGAAGGCAGCCCCATTTCCCTCAGCTGTTGGGACGCAGAGCCAGCGCCAGGCGGGGGCACAGCCGGACCGCGGCGCGGGCGTCGGCCTCGAGCCTGTCGGGGATTTCCGGCTCGCGGGAACCGTCTCGGGTGAGGGGGTAGCCCCAGTCGTCTCTGTCGAGGGCGGTCGGCAGTAGCTCGGTGCACAGACCACGGCCGTCGCAGCGGGTCCAGTCGATGTGCAGCCGCAGCGTCGGTCGTGCCCGGTATCGACTCATGGCGCGGTCACCGTGTCCTCGGGGTGGGCGGTGGCGCCGGAATCGTGGCTTCGCAGCGCCCGCGAAGGTGGAGCCCGACGTCGTGGGCGAAGGTGTTCATGGCCGAGCGCACGAAGCGGGCCGTGCCGTCAGGGTGCTTGCACGCTCCTCGGCCCTCGACCATGTTGGTCAGACGCTGCACCTCGCGGGCAGAGTTCGGCGCTGGCCTCCGGTAGGCGAGCTGGGTGAGGACGTTCGCGATCGCCGGCAGTCCGTTCAGGCATGGTCCGCACTGGCGGGCGCTCTGCTCGGCCAGGTACCTGGAGATGTCGGCGGATTTCTGCAGTCCGCACTCGTGGGTGCCCAGTACGAGGACAACACCCGCACCGGGGGTGGCGCCCAAGGGCTGCAACGCCTCCCGCGACAATGCAGCCTCGGGCACCTGGGCTCCGGGTACCCAGGCGCCATGGAATCCGCCGAGCAGTACAGCCCGGACGGCCGCGGGGTCGACGGCGGCGTAGTCGTCGAGAAGTCGGGCCAGCGGTATCCCGATCGGGACCTCCAGCACTCCCGGTGCGGCCGTTCCGGAGAGGGTGACGAGCATGGTCCCGGGCTCGGTGGGAGTGCCGGTTGATCGGAACCACCGGGGACCGTAGCGGGCGATCAGCGCGACGTGGGCGAGCGTCTCCACGTTCTGCACCAACGTTGGCCGACCATGCAGTCCGGAGTCGGTGACTCTGACAAGCCGATCACTTGGCAGGGCCGGGCGGCCCTCGATCCGGTTGATGACGGCTGACTCCTCGCCGGAGATGAACCTGTCGGGGGCCTCGGTGAGGTGCACCTTGTGCCGGTCCCAACCGGCTGCACGACGCTCGTCCAGGGCGCGGCGCACCGCGTCCAGGGCGGGTGCTGGCGCGTAGAGGTGGGTCTCACGGGCCCCGACGGCAGCGGCGGCCAACGCGAGGCCGTCCAGGACGAGATGCGGGGCCGTCCTGAGCAGTACTGCGTCCTTGCCGCTGGCGGGTTCGCCCTCGGCGCCGTTGGCGATCACGACGCTCCTGCGCCCGCTGATGGCGGACATCTTGCGTCCTGTGGGGAACCCGGCCCCACCCCGACCGCTCAGGCCGGCATCATCGAGCAGCCCGATCAGCCGGGAGGGTGGAGAAAGCGTGGGGAACGGACCGAAGCGGGCGCCGTGCTGCACCAGGGTCGGGCCCGCGGCCGCGAACAGCCGGCGATTGCCGGAAGGTCCGGTCGGATCGTCTGAGAGTGGGGACCTGTGGTGGCCGGGCACAGGGACATAGGTGGTCATCGGAGCCTGCCCGTGAGTTGGTTGTGGGATCGAACCTCGTCGTACTCGACGAAGTCGCGGCGCAGGCGCCAGGCGAGGGCTGAGAGGACCACCACCGCGCACGTTCCGGCGAGGGCGAGGAACCACGGTTTCCCTGAGTCGGTGCCGTTGCCGAGGCTGTGGGCCAAGGCGATCGGCCACAGCCCGTAAGTGGTCCAGTGCACGATGCGGAATGTGCGCAGACCAAGCCTGTGGCGCAGCAGGCTCGTCACGATGATCACGAGAAGCAGGTCGAGGGCGAGGGTGCCAAGGCCGAGCCAGAACGGCCGGTAGGTGCCCGTGAAGGGCACCACAAGGTCCACCAGCCGTAGCTGGGCGTAGGGATCGGCAAGGAGGGAGAGGACGTGGATGCCCACCAGCCCGGCGCCGAGGAGCGCGGTGGTCCGGTGCAGCTCGGTGATCCCGAAGCGGGGGAGCGCGACGAGTGTGCGCCCAGACCGGGTGAGAATACCGGTGACGATCGAGATCGTCATGAAGACCAGCGCGGTGACCCCGGTGCCCCTTCCGAGCGCCCACAGCGCCTGCTCAAGCCCGACTTGGTCCATCAGGCGACCCTCCGGGGTTCCTCGGGCCAGCCACCGAGGGTGCGCACCCGCCCGTGGTGATCGACCAACCGCGCTGGAAGCCCGAGCTGAGCAAGCCAGGGGAGCGCGGACCGGCCACGGACGATGCAGGCGGTGCTGACCGTGTTCGCGTCGAGACACGTCCCGGCCGCGATGCTCACTGTCCGCCAGACCGTGTCTGCGGGCCGACCGGTACGCGGATCGAGCACATGATGCATTTGACGGCCGCCGCGGGTCCAACGCCGCCGTTGGGTGCTCGAGGTCGCGATCGCTCCGCCGGCGGGTACCGACACCTGACAGGCCGTCTCGCCGGGGCCGTCCTGGACCAGGATCTGCCAGCCGTCGTCCGGTGCCGGCCCTGCGGTGGCGATGTCACCGCCCAGACTGATCAGAACGCCGCACCCGAGATTCTGCGTGACCAGTCGCGCGCAGTGATCGGCGGCGGCGGCTTTTGCGGTCGCACCGAGGTCGAGCCGGATGCCGTCAGGAACGGTCACGGTCCGCTCGTCAATGGTGACCATCGACCAGTTGGCGGGGCGGGCCGCGACCACGCTCACGCGCGTTGGCGTGTTGCCGATGAGTGCGTAGTCCCGGTCATAGCCGAGTGCGTCAAGCGCGGCGCCGACCGTCGGATCGACATCACCGTCCGTGCGTTCGGCAGCGGTGAGCGCAGCCTGCAGGAGCTCGGCGAGTAGCGGGCTCACTTCGGTAGGTCGGCCTTGTCGCTGTCCCAGCGCGACGATCTCGGAGTCGCTGCGGAAGCGGCTGCAGGCCGTCTCCACCGCCCCCAGGTGGTCGGTGACGAGTTCGCGTGCCTGTGCAAGCAGATCCGATTCGCTGACGACGATCCGGACCCAGGTGCTCCACAGGGGCCAACGCACTCCCGCGGCGCCGTCCTCCTGCTGCTCATCGGCGTGGGTCACTTCGCCGATCTCATCCATCACGAGCCACTCGAGCTCGCGTGTTGGCGACCGGACCCGGAGGAGAGCTGAGGTGCCGTGCTGAAGCCGCCGCCGGAGGAGCCCAAACCGCTGCCCGACCCCACAGAGCCGCTCTTGCTGGAGCCGGAACTCGACGAACCGGTGCTGGAGGAGTTGGAGGACCCGCCCGAGGACCCGGACCCGGTGGGCGTTGATGTTGTCGGGGCCGGGGCCCCGGCCGGCGTTTGGGTCTCGGCCGGTGCCGGTGCCGTCGTGGCTGCGGCTGCCACGTGGGTGTCTGCATAGGCCATCGCTGAGCCACCGATAGTGCCCGCCACGCCGAGTGCGATCAGAGCCCGGGTCGCGATGCGGACATTGCGGCGACCTGCTTGCAGTGATGCCATGGGGAACTCCTTGGATCGTCACGTTGTTCACGTTCACGTTTGCGTGTGGCCTTGCGACCATGGTGCCTACCTAATCTTGGAAATCTCTGAGAACGACGTGGCAGGCTCACAGCATGGCGGTGAATACGTACAGCAGCGGGGGGGCCGCGGTTCTGCTGGTTGAGGATGATCGGCAGCTGGCGGACATGATGACGGCGTTGCTGGAAGAGGAGAGCTACCGGGTCGAGGTGGCTGGTGGCGGCCAGGCCGGCCTGCACATGGGCTTGACTCGGGACTATGACGTGCTGATCATCGACCGGGGCCTTCCGGTGCTCGAGGGTCTGGAGCTCCTCCGGAAGCTACGGGCGAACGGCGTGGGGACCCCGGCCCTGGTGCTGACCGCCCGTGGTGCGCTGGAGGATCGGGTGGAAGGCCTTGATGCGGGAGCGGAGGACTATCTGGTCAAGCCGTTCGAGATACCGGAGCTTCTGGCCCGGATCCGCGCACTGGTGCGTCGGCACAGCGATACTGCACAGTCATTGCCCGTCGGTGCTCGGCGGTTGGTTCTCGCGAACCGGATGGTCGTTGACCACCACGGCACCCATGGTGAGGTAGCGCTGTCGGAGCGCGAGTGCGCACTGCTGGCGGTGCTCGCGGCCTCTCCCGAGCAGGTGTTCTCGCGGCCGCAGCTGCTCGAGCGGGTCTTCGACCGAGCAGACGCGATCGGGACGGTCGATACCTATGTGCACTATCTGCGGCGCAAGCTCGGTCGCGACGTCATCCACACGGTGCACGGAGTGGGCTACCGGCTGGGGAGCCCATGAGGCTGCGCAGACGCGGCGAAACTCGAACGGCGCACATTCTCGACGACCAAGCGCTGTTGCGACGCACCGGCCGGATCGCGGCGTTGCAGGCGGCCCTGGCACTGGGTGTCGTCTTGGCCCTGGTTGGCACGGTCGCGTACTTCCTCGACGGACAGGCGCAGGATCGGGAGATCAGTTCGCAGCTGTCTGCGGTGGTCGCAAGTGCCGACGACGTGACGGATGCCCCGCCCGGCATAGCATTGGCGATCCGGGCGCCCTCGGGCGCCGTCGCTGTCAGCGACCGTGCGCCAGAGGTCACTCGACGGCTGCTGGATGGTTCCACCGGCTACTCCGACGTACATGCCCGTGGCGTCGAATACCGCGCCCTGGTCGCCGATCGGGCCGGACATCGTGTCGCGGCGCTGCTTGACCTCACCCCCTGGCGGACCGGGCGGCAGCGACTGCTACTTGCCTTGGTGATGGCCGAGGTCGCCGGGGCAGCCGGCGCGGCAGGAGTCGTGGTGATGTTGTCGAGACGGTCGATCCGCCCGCTCGCAACGGCGTTGGCTCTGCAGCGCCGGTTTGTCGCCGACGCCTCACACGAACTCCGTGCCCCTTTGACGGTGCTGCACACCCGGGCTCAGCTACTCGCCAGGCGAGCCGACAAACAGGATGTGGACGAGGGCCTGCGCGGGCAGCTGCACGGTCTGGTCGCCGACACGCGCGCCCTCGGCGACGTGGTCGAGGACCTGTTGATCGCGGCGTCACTGGAGTCCGATTCCCAAGACCGTGACCGGGTCGACCTGCTCGGCCTGTGCGAGGAGGTTCGTGACAGCGCCGTCGCTCACGCCGAGTCTCTCGGGGTCGGGCTCGATGTAGAGCCCGGAGAGGCATCAGACGTCGCGGTCACCGGGTCGCGGTCGGCACTGCGCCGTGCGCTGGTCGCGTTGGTCGACAACGCGCTCGGACACGAACGACCCGGCGGTCGGGTGCTGCTGCGCCTCGGCCGCGACGCCGCGACCGTGTCGGTGGCGGTGACCGACACAGGAGTCGGCCTTGACCCGAGCGTTGCCCAGAACCTGTTCACCCGATTCGCGCACGGAGATGGACACACCGCGGGTGTTCGCCATTACGGCATCGGCCTCGCCCTGGTGCAGGAAATCGTCGACGCCCACCACGGCCATATCACCGTCGAGGGAGCCCCCGACCGCGGTGCCACGTTCACGCTGCACCTGCCCGCAGCCGACCCGGCACGCTGACCGGTGCCGCACACATCTCCTCCTAGAATGTTCCAAGAACCTCCACCTACGCTGCTGGGGACCGCGAGCCAGACGAGCACAGGAGTACCGATCTGCGATGGACCTCACCACGATTAACGGCTTGCCCGCTCACGTGCTGTTAGTGCACTTCGTCGTTGTGCTTGTGCCCATCGCGGCGATCATGCTGTTGTTCGCTGTCGCCTGGCCCGCGGCGCGTCGACGACTCGGAATCGCCACTCCGATCGTGGCGTTGGTCACCCTCATTCTTGTGCCGCTCACTACCGATGCGGGGGAGTGGTTGCAGCGGCGAGTCCCGCGCGACCCGCTCGTGCAGGTGCACGCCGAACTCGGCGACCAGCTCTCCTTCTGGTCCTTCGGCGTGTTCGCGGTCGCGGCGGCGTGGTGGCTGCTCCATGACGATCGCTTCACCACGCTGCTGGCGGCGAAGGCCGAGCGCCTGACTACCCTCGTGGTCAGCAAGGGGGTGGCGATCACGCTGATCGCCGCCGCGGTCATCTTGTCTGTCGGCTCGGTCGTTCAGGAGTACCGCATCGGTGACAGCGGCGCCAATGCCGCCTGGCATGCGCGTGTCACATCGGCACTGCCCGCGACCCGCTGAAAGTACTCGCGACCGCCGGGGCGGCTTATCGGTTCATTGAGGGAATCCTTGTGAGTTTGACCGGTAGGCCATCCCGAGGGACGGGTAGTGCGCTCACATCCAACGGCCACTCATAGGTACTTGGTACGCTCCATTGATAGTGCTGGAGCAGTTCGTGGTAGATCGCTTTGATCTGCATTCCCGCAAAATGTAGGCCGATGCACCTGTGAACTCCGCCCCCGAACGGTTCCCAAGCGAGCCGGTGAATCTTGTCCTCGCGCCGTTCCGGGGAAAACCGTTCGGGATCGAAAGCGGTGGGTTCGGGCCAGTACTCGGGGATGTAGTGGTTGGTGAGAGTCGAGATGACCACCGTCGTGTTTGCGGGAATGTGATGACCGAGCAGCTCGGTGTCGCGGACCGCTCTCCGCGGGATTCCGGGCACCGGCCCACACAATCGTAACGATTCCTTCATGCACCAATCGAGACCGGTCAAATCACCCAGGCGATCGTACGCGAGGTCGTCTCCCAGCTGTTGCGACTGCTGCCGGACCCGGTCTTGCCACTCAGGATTCTTCGCCAGGTAGTAAGCCATGGTGGTCATTGTGGTCGTGGAGGTGTCGTGCGCCGCCATGAGGAGGAAGATCATATGGTTGACGACATCTTCGTCGCTGAAACGTATCCCGTCCTCGGTCTCCACGCTGCACATGACCGCGAACAGGTCGCTCCCACCCTGACGACGCTTCTCGCCAATCTTGCTGAAGAAGAAGTCTTCAAGCACTTTGCGTGCTGTCAGCCCCTTTTTCCATCGGAGCCCAGGAACGGGCTTCCGGATCAGTGCCGAACCGGCACGAACGGCATCTATGAAGGCACGGTTGATCTTCGCGGCCTCCGACTCGGTCAATTGCATGCCCACAAAGACGTCGAGAGCGAGATCTAGTGTCAGTTCTTTGAATCGCCCATACATCTGTGCGTTGTCCGAAACTGGCCAGCCTGCGATTCGTTCCCGAATTCCGGGCATCATGACGTCCATGTACCCCTTGAGGTTGGCCGGCGTGAAGGCCTGTTGCATGATGCGTTTGTGTTCGTGATGCTCATCGAAGTCGAGCAGCATCAGCCCTCTTCGGAAGAACGGGCCGATGAGGTACTCCCAGGCGGGACCGCTTGCATAGGCACGATCACGGTTGGCCAAGATCACGTCCGCAGCTTCGGGGCCTTGCGCATACACGATCTTGATGCCGAAGGCCTTCAGCAGGGCGAGGTCGCCAAATTCGGTACGTAGACCTGCCGCCTCATCGAAGATGTTCCGGCGGAGACGAAGCACCTGTACCAGCCCGTTCGTGCCAGGGCCGCGCACAACCTTCAGGTCACTGCCTGCCGGGGCATCACCGAGTACCGCTTGCATCCTGTGCACCCCTCGAAGAGACAGTGAAACGAATGCGTCCAAATGTACCAGGATGTGGTCACGTTGCCAGCAGTGGGTCGGTGCATTTTGTGACGAAGGAGGATTGAAAAGCAATGTTCGACGCAGCGAGTCCAGGTGCAGCGAGGGTCAACTGGGAGCGTGCGGGGAGGCTTGATGCCCGCTGTCAGGGCATGTCAATGGGACAGACGCAAGGATTGGCACTGCCAGTGGCATCGAATCTGAGGGTTGGTCGCCGGTCACCTGACCAGATGGGAAAGGTAACGCTCTGTGTAGCGACGAACCTCGAGAGTGTTCGTGATGTCTAGTTCCCCATGAGGATTCAGCATGAGCGAAAGGGCAATTCGTAGCAGAATCTCAGCGACGGCACGCAAGTCGCGATCGTTCATCTGCGCACCACTGCGTCTGAGGGTCTCCGCAATCCTGTTGCTGGCCGTAACGATATGAAGCCCGCGGGTGGCGCTCCCGATTCCCAGGATGATCTCTGGTTCGCTCTGCAGCAAGCGCGCGAACAGCGGGATCTCTTGCGCGAGCCGCACTCCCAAGGTAAAGGACTCGACGACTGCGCTCCGCGGATCATTGCCTTCCGCTGCCTTGTCGAGGGCATCGAAGAACGAGTTCACCTCTCGAAGGAAGACCTGCGTCAGCAGAGCGTCTTTGTTGGGAAATTTCCTGTACAGCGTGCTTCGGCTTACGCCCGCGCGCTTTGCAATATCATCGACGTTCGTGCGTCGAACGCCATAGGTCTCGAATTCCACACGCCCGGCATCGAGCAGTAACTGATCGAGGTCATCGGCCACCGATGAATGATCTGATCGTATTGGCGCGGACATCGATCACTCCTTACCCTCTCGGGAGTCCCCAGCAAACGGTTGGGATGGTTTACCGAGTGTACCTTTGGCGAGTGCGGCCAACACCATGGGCATGAGCGCTCTTCATGTTTGAGTGGCCGGACGAAAGTCCTCGTGCGCGACGTGCGTGATCCACGAGAGACCAACAAGGTGTGCACGTCCGCGAGGATTCCTTTCGCGGGAGACTCGCGCCCTGCGCCGATGCTCGACGGTATTCATCGACGGGCTCCGCTGAATCCCGTCGAGACCTGTATGCCGCCACACCCCGGACGGGGTGTCATCCGGGGTGTGGCGTCGTGGAACATCCAGCGGCGGGGGATCAGCGCCAATACGTGGGCGGATCCCGACCGTCGGCGCGCGCGTCGTCGGCGGTCACTCGCCGGGTCGCGGGCGGGCGACCAGGACCGGGCACTGCGCATGAGACACGAGTGCCTGACTGGTCGATCCGAGCAGCATCCCCCGGAAGCCGCCCCGTCCGCGGCTTCCCACGACGACAAGCTGCGCCTTCGCCGACCAGTCGAGCAAGGCGTGCCGGGGGCGAGCGCGCACGATCTCACGTTGGACTTCGACGTCGGGATACTTCTCCTGCCAGCCGGCCAGACGCTGTGCGAGAAGTCGCTGTTCCCCTTCTTCGAGCAACTCCGACGTCACCGCGAGCGGTGCGACGCCGTGCGGCTCCAGGTAGGAGACGTCAGTCCACGCGTGCAGGGCGACCAAGGGCACATCGCGCCTCGATGCCTCGTCAAAGGCCATCGCGATTGCCTGGTCACTGTTCGGGCTGTCGTCGACGCCGACGACGACAGGCCCCACCTCTGGGCGCACGACCGGGCCGAATCGGCCGCGGATCACTGCGACCGGGCAGTCTGCGTGACTCGCCAGTGCGACCGCGGTCGAACCGGCCAGCATGCCCGGGAAGCCGCCGCGGCCGGTATGCCCGACAACCACCATCCGCGCGTCACGCGAGAGCTCGATCAACAGGGGAACGGGCGGTTCCGTCGGAAAGTCCGTCGTGATGGTCAGGTCCTTGTCCACCAAAGACGCGATCTGAACGGCGTCCTGGACGATCTGCTCCGCGCTCTTCTGTGCCTGTTCGAGCAGCGCCCTGGTCCCCGCGAGATCTCCGCCGTAGTACAGCTCACCGTCCTTCAGGGCGTGCACGATGCGCAGCTCGAGATTGCGACCTGAGGCCACTGCGGCCGCCCAGCGGACCGCTTGTTCGGACGCATCCGAACCGTCAACACCCACGACGATCAACTGGTTTGACGCGCTCATCACTTGCTCCTGCCGTTCATGTCGACGATCGCCCCCTTGGCGGTCGTCTGCGGGTCACGATGCTTCAGCTCAATCGTGCGCCGCTCGCAGCCGGACTGCAGCGCTTGCTCGATCGACTCGCTACTGAGCACGAGCGTCACACTACGGGGGCGGATGCCCTCCTTGCCGGATCTCGGGTCCGTGGGCGCGGGACCTCCGCGCGGCGGCTCGTGCCCGGTCATCGTTGGCTGGCCTTCGTCCCGGTCGGAATCCGGAGGGCCATTGGGGCGCCAGTTCCCGACCCTGCCGGTCTTTACCCCTCTAAAATCGTCCCATGAGGCGCTTGTTCGAGAGCGATTCCGCGAGAACCGGATGACTCCGAGTGATCGCGGTTCAACGATCCAGCCGCCGTACGACGAGGTCATCTTCGACATGGACGGAGTCGTCACCGACACCGCCTCGCTGCACGCGAAAGCATGGAAGCATCTGTTCGACCAGGTACTGGCCGATCCGCGTGTGGTCGTCGTCAAACCGGTGCACCCCTTTGACGTGGTGCAGGACTACCGCCGCTACGTGGACGACCGGCGCCGTGAGGACGGGGTCGTTGCGTTTCTCAGGGCCCGCGGGGTCGACGTACCCATGGGAACGGCCGACGATCCCGCAGGCATCTGGACGGTCCACGGGCTCGCGGCGCGTAAGAACGACATCTTCCTCGAGCTGATTTCCGCGGAGTGGGTGCAGGTCTTCCCCGGCACTGCGGCCCTGGTGGAACGGCTGAGGGCGGGAGGAACCCCGCTCGGTTTGGTGACGGCAAGTCGGAACGCCGAAGCTCTGCTGAGCGCAGCGCGTCTCGAGCGGGCCTTCGATGTGGTGGTCGAGGTCGAGGCCGCGGTCGGCGCCGCGCTGGAGAGCAGCTCTGTCCAAACGCATCTGGAGCCGCAGGGTGAATCCTGTCCCGACGACGCCGACGAGTTCTCGCCCTCGGCGCATCAGCGGCCGGAAGGCGAGCTGTAGAGACCCGGGCCGTTGAACGCCAAGACCACCATCACCCCGGAGATCGAAGCCGCCCAGCAGGCCTGACCCCCACGGCGCACGGAGCGCCCACCAGGGCCATAGGCTCGGTGTATGTCGCTGACCCTTGGTACCGGTCCTTTCGCGCGCCCGGCCGAGGGCCACCTCAACGGTGACATCTGGTCGGTACTGCCCGCGCACGCGGTGTACGTGCATCCCGAGCCGCGGCGCATTCGCGGAACACTCGAGGGCACTACGGTGCTCACTACGGACAAGGCCGTCATGCTCCACGAGACGGGGATGCTGCCCGTCTGGTATGTCCCGGTTGATGCCTTCGCCATAGGGGTACTCGCGCGCACCGACACCGAGACTCATTGCCCTTTCGAGGGTGACGCCAGCTACTACGACCTGCACGTCGGCGGGACGCTGGTGAAGGACGCCGTGTGGTTCTACGCCAACCCACTACCGGGTGCGGCCGCCGTCGCCGGCCTGTGCTCGGTACGCATGGATGCCCTCGACGAGTGGTTCGAGGAAGAGCAGCAGGTGCACGGCCACCCCACCGACCCCTTCCACCGGGTGGACCTGCGACGGTCCTCCCGACACGTCGTCGTCCGCGCGGGTGACACCGTGCTCGCTGAGAGCATCGCACCTGTCGCCCTCTTCGAGACCGGCTTCCCGACGCGCTTCTACCTGCCCGAGTCAGACGTCAACACTGAGCTGCTGGTTGAGAGCGCCACTACAACCTACTGCCCCTACAAGGGCGAGGCCCATTACTGGAGCGTTGCCGGACTCGATGATGTCTGCTGGAGCTACCCCGAGCCGCACGACGAGGCGCGGGCCGCCGCCGGCTTGCGCTGCTTCCTCGGCGAGGGCATCACCACCACGGTTGACGGCGTCGAGGCCTGAGCGCGGGCAGTGTCCGATTGGCGATGGCTGCGACACTGAGGGTGTGCGCAGTCGACGAGTCACACGCCAGCTCATCTCGTGGGTTTCCTCGGTTCGGCACCGTCGCGGCCGCGCTCGGGGATTCGCGGAGTCAGGCTTGCTGGATGGGCTGAGCGGGGATGCCCGGCGTGCGCGCACCACAGTGCTGCAGCGGCTGGCGGACGGCGGCGCCACGACGGCTGACTTGGTGCGAGCGACGCGTGAGGGCAGGTTGGCGCACATGTTGCTTGAGAATGCTTTGGCGCCACACGGCGGGACGCACACTCTGGTGGAGATCTCCCTGTTGACGGGTGTCTCCGTCGGTGACGTAGAGCGGTGGTTCCGCGCCTTGGGCAGGGGCGTGTCAACGAGTACGTTCGCGGACTACAGCGACGAGGATCTTGGGTTGGCGCGTCTGCTTGTCGGGTACCGCGACCTCGGACTCGACGAGGATGGCCTGTTGGCGTCCGCGCGGATTCTGGGCAGAAACATCTGGGCGGTCGCGGATTCTGTCGAATCGCTACTACAGGAACGATTGGCCGCGGCACGTGAACATCCGGAGGTCGCGTTGCGTTACGCGGACGAGTTCAGGCGTCTCGCGGAGATGCAGGCCCAGATCCTCGCTCACGTCGTCTCCACCCACCTACGGCAACAGATGAGGGCAGGTGTCGCAGACGAGCGTGCGGCAGGTGCGCGGGAAGTCGCGGTGTGCTTCGTTGATTTGGTCGGATTCACAGTTCTTGGTGAACAGGTATCTCCTGCCGATCTGGGTCGGCTGGCTGAGCGACTGGACACGCTGGCAACAGATCTGGTCGAGCAGCCGGTCCGGTTCGTGAAGATGGTGGGAGATGCAGTGATGCTGATTTCTCCGGATGCCGCCGAGATTGGCCGTGCGGTGATTCGCATCTTTTCGGCGGCGCGGGCAGAGGGACTTCCGCCGTTGCACGCAGGAATCGCGTGGGGGCCGGCAATGCCGGGCGCCGGAGACTGGATCGGCCGCCCGGTGAACCTCGCCAGTCGGATTGTGGCGGTGGCACTCCCGGATACGATACTCGTCGACAACGAGGTGAGGACCCGGCTGACTCCAGCCGAATTGTCCAGCGATTCCGTCGGCCTGTTCACGCTCAAGGGATTCGGTGGTCAGCGTGAGCTGTTCAGGTTGCGTGCTGCGGAATCCGGTACCGACACCTCGGCCGTGCCAAACGCTCACCCCACATGAACAGCTCACCAAGTGGACACGTCGGAGTCTGAACGCGACACGACCGGTGTCTGGCTCGGTGCGCGAGAAGCGCCCATCCCGGACGAACTGCATCAAGTGTTAGCGTCCGCCCCCATAGGAGGTAATGATGTCGGTGGACACGACTGGGTATCAGGCGAATCCGTGGCGCGGCCGGTTCAACGCGGGGTTCTTTCGGGCGATGGAGGGCTACCTCGACTGGCACCTTCGGCCGCGCAAGGCCGAGGTCTTCGCCGACCTGCCCGATGAGGTGGTGGAGCTTGGTTCCGGAGTGGGCGCGAACCTCCGGTATATGCCACCTGGTAGCCGTGTCATCGCGGTCGAACCCAACCCGCACATGCACGCAGGCTTGCGTCGACAGGCGCAGCGCCGCGGCATCGAGGTGGACATCCGAGACGTGGTCGGCGAACGAGTGGATCTGCCCGATGGCAGCGCCGACACCGTCATTTCGAGTCTGGTGCTGTGCACGGTTACCGACCCGGCCCGCGTGTTGGCTGAGGTCCACCGAGTCCTGCAACCGGGTGGGCGCTTCTGCTTCGTGGAGCACGTTGCCGCCGCCGAGGGCACGTTCACGCGTCGGGTCCAGCGTGCGGTGCGCCGGCCCTGGCGGTGGGTCTTCGAGGGCTGCTCCTGTGAGCGCGACCTCGCGGCAACCATCCAGGCGGCGGGTTTCAAGCATGTGACGATCCAGCCTTACCGGATCCACTCGCCTTTCCTGCCCTTCAATACTCAGATCGCGGGTCACGCAACGCGCTAGGCGTGTGTCCCCGGTAGGGCGACCTGGCTGAGCTCTAACCGCGGGCGGGCTGACGGCGTGGACCCCGGAGCCGGGCAGCGCCCGCTTCCCGCACCCTTGGTCGTGGCGGGGACTGTCCGTATCCGTGCATCTGGAACCACGTTGCGATGACAGTCAAGGTGCCCTTCGGCCGAACACCATCGTCAGCAGAGGAACGACCACGGATGCCAGCGGCGACGGAGCTGGCGAGGCCGAGGCCGACGCGACGTTGGGTGAGGAGGGTGCTGCTTTCGGGGTGGCGGCCACGGGTGAGGTGCTCGTCGGCGGGGTTGACGGCGCGCCGGTAGCGGTCTGTGCGGCCGGGCTGCCCGCGGGGGGCGGCGTCGCACTTCGCGGCGACTGTGCGGCCGACGGCGATGGCGCCGGCACACGCAACGAGAACGGCAACGCGTGGTCAGGTGAGGAGGGGGTCGCTCCCGGGGTGGCGGACACGCGTGAGGTGCTCGCCTGTGGGGTTGACGTAGTGCCCGTAGCGGCTTGGGCCGCCGCGCCACCCGAGGGGTGGAAGTGCACGAACAACACGACCGCCAGGAGCGTGACCGCGGTGGTTGCGAGGATCATTTCGGCGAGTCGCCATTCGCGGCTCGATGCGCGGCTCGGTGCGCGATTCGTTTCGCGATGTGAGCCGGACATTTCGTTGACTGTACCCACAGATAACACTGGGTCCACCACCTGCGAGCCCATCGTCGCCAGGTCGCCCGCCGCACCAGCTCTCGACCTGCTCCAATACCCCTGGCCAAATGTTCTGAGCGGCGCGTTGAGCAGTTGAGCCCGCCTTCGTTGGCGGGACTCGCTGGTTGGTGTGTCACGTGGCTTGGGGCTGTTGAGAGCGTCCCGCGATTAGGCCGCCGCCGGGTGCGTGTCTATGGGTGGGGTTGGTGCGGGCGGTGGGCTGGTCCGAGCGGGCAGGGTGGGAGCGATGTGTCTGCGGGTAACTGGGCCGCTAGAGGTGACAGTTTGTGCCGACCCAGATTGCAACCTGGGAGATGTCCGCTGACTTGCCGGCCATGCCCTGGGTGACTGCGTTGTGCAGGGCCTGCTGGTCCATGGTGCCGGACTGCGCGGCTTTGCCGATGCTGTCCATCATGTCGGCGTAGGTCATGG
>JADGOX010000311.1 GCA_017882745.1 Mycobacteriaceae bacterium
TAGGTCCGCGGAGTGCGTGGGCGAGCCAGGGCATGTCATTGCGGCACACATGTGCCCTGCGCACAAATGTTGGCTCTCAATCACAAAGCGCACGCTCAGCATGACTGATTCAACTTGTGCCACCCAAGGGCACATTGTATCTTTGGCAGGAAAACTGTGACTTGTGTCCTTTCAGTAGAATGGGGTCTCATGCCGAGCGGGATGATCGAGGGTAATGCGCGGGTCACCAAAGACACGTTCAAGTGTTTTGTGGCCAGCGCCCTGAGCATGCAGGAACCAGAGCAGGAAGAATGACAGCGATACAAACTGTCAATCTGACGAAGGATTTCAAGGGACGCCGGGCGGTGGACAACCTATCGCTGACCATAAACGAGGGTGAGGTCTTCGCTCTGCTCGGTACGAACGGGGCGGGCAAGACGACAGCCATCAAGATGCTCTGTTGTCTGCTTGCGCCCACGAGCGGGGACGCGCTACTGCTTGGCGACAGTATCCTGACCAGTCCGGACGCGGTAAAACAGAAGATCAACATCTCGCCACAGGAAACCGCGGTCGCCCCAAAGCTCTCGGTTGTGGAGAATCTCGAGTTCATGGCCCGGATCTACGGCAGCGACAAGCATGAAGCGCGCGCCAGGGCCGAGGAGATGATGGAGGCACTTCGGCTCACGGACAGAGCCAAAGACCGAGCGAAGTCCCTGTCTGGTGGACTGCAACGTCGACTGAGTGTCGCAATGGCGCTCATCTCGCGTCCGAAGGTCGTCTTTCTCGATGAGCCGACGCTAGGCCTCGATGTCGGTTCCCGGCGTGACCTGTGGGAGACCCTGAACGGAATCAGAGGAGACACCACGATTGTCTTGACCACGCACTACCTCGAAGAGGCCGAGGCCCATGCCGACCGTATCGCCATCATGCATGCCGGCAAACTGCAGGCCATCGGAACAGTACAAGAACTGAAGCAGACCGCAGGGAAAGAGACGTTTGAGGATGCGTTTCTCGCGTTGACCGGAACTGAGGAACAACGATGAGGTTCAGTGCATTCGCCGGACGAAACGGCAAAGAGTTGCTGCGAGACCCGATGTCCTTGGTGCTCATGGTCGGACTACCACTGATACTGCTGTTCGTCCTGTCTGCCATGAACAACAAGGTCCCGGCAGACGTCTTCGGAATCGCGAGCCTCGCCCCCGGGATAGCTGTGTTCGGCCTGGCATTCATCGCACTGTTCTCAGGGACGCTCATCGCAAACGACAGAGGAAGCTCATTCCTCGCACGACTTCATGCTTCGCCTCTGTCGTCATTCGACTTCATCATGGGCTACACGCTTCCGCTCATGTACATCGCAGTGGCGCAGAGCCTGTTCTGCTTCGTCGCCGCTTTCTTCCTCGGCCTTCCCGTCAATATGAACGTTGCGCTTGCTCTCCTTGCGTTACTCCCGGTCGCAGTCCTCTTCGTCGGGTTCGGATTGCTGCTCGGCACGCTCTTCTCACCAGAGCAGGTGGGTGGCATCGGCTCGATCCTGGTTGTCGCCACCACGCTCCTCGGAGGTACCTGGTTCGATCTGAGCATGATCGGCGGAACGTTCGAAACGGTCGCAAACGCTCTTCCGTTCGCTCACGCCGTAGACGCGACGAGGGCGGCCATCAACGGCGACGTATCTTCCATGTTTCCTAATCTCTTGTGGTGTATCGCATATGCAGCATTCGTGTTCCTGATTGCCGTGTTCACCTTCAAGCAGAAGATGAGTCGGTAGAAAAACGCGAGCGTTCTCATGTTTTGCCAGATGCGAAACAGGGAACGGGTTCAGGTGATCGAACAAGGCGGTCTCGACCAACGAGTTCGCTGTCTTCTACTGCATCAACCCGACTCTCCGCGGTTGCCCGGTCGACCACGGAGTGCACACTTGTCTGGGACACTTCGACTCCGCGCGTCTTCCCGCCAACTTGAAGGGCGTTCTCATGGACAGCGTCGACCGCGTTCTCGGAGCAGACACCAGCGCGGCGGTGGTGATCGTGTCGGGCGGAGCCGCGATCAGTCCCTTCACGACCCCGACGCAGGCGTGCCGCCAGGGACTCGCGGCCGGCAACACCGACACGTTTCTCCGCGAGGGTTTGCTGCGTGCTGGCCATCAGGTCTTCACGTCCCCTGCTGGCGTGGGGTACGGGCAGGTGACCGAGGACCCCGGTTGGGGAGGCTTCTCCGACGGCCCGGAAGCTCTACCCGCGGACATGACGGTCAACGCGGTGGGCGACATCGACCAGGGCGGCGCGAGCCTGGCGCGGTTCTTCTCGCACCTGCACCATGCATTCGGCGTCGACACCGTGGACATCGTGGGGCACTCCATGGGCGGCCTGTTCTCGCGGGCCGCGATCCGCGAGTTGCAGCAGGCCGGGTCACCCGTGGCCGTCCGTACGCTCACGACCATCGGCACACCGTGGGAGGGCGCCTTCTCGGCCGACTACGTGCATGGAGACGTGCCGCTGGCCGAGTGCCACGGAGACCCGGTCTGTGAGGCGTCGATGCGGGAGCTCGCCAATCTCGTCGCGGCGTCCTCGGAAGGGGCCGGGGAGCAGGTGACCGCGGCCTACCTCGCTGGGCCTGGTGGCTGGAACGAACGCCAGGGAGGGGTGCTCGACGGCATCCCGGTCGTGACGATCGGCGGGAGCTTCTACGCGCTCGAGGGCATCGCGCAGGTCTGGCCGAACGACGGGCTCGTGGCCCTCGGCAGTGCGCATGCTGACGGCGTCTCCGAACGCGTCCTGCCGCATCGGGTGACACGCACCTTCCCCGACGTGCACAGCATCTACTTCTCGCACCTGCTCGACCTGCCGTGGGAGCGGGCGCTCACCTGGGATCCCGACGTTCTCGGGACCGTGGTTCACGCACTCGAGCATCCTGAACGCCACATCGGCTGAGTCGAGAATGAACGCTCAAGACTGAAGAGCCTTCACAACCGTGGAACACGTCAAGCAACGGGGTGTGCGCTGCCCGGTCCATCACAGATCGTTCCCAGCGTACGACAGACTGAAGCTCTTGTTGGTCAAAGGGAAGTCGGGCACGATCGTCTCGGTGAGCGCGACAGGGAGCGCGGGCCATGTCAGGAACGACGGGTCGACAATCTTGAGTCGGGTCAGCGCGCCGTCGCCGCCGATTTCCACCCGGTGAGCGATGGTTCCGCGCCAGCCCTCCGCAAGCCCGACCCCCGATATCGGACCAGCGTGAAGTGGACGCGGGCCCCCGTAGACGCCAGGTGCAGCGATCGGAAGTAGATGCTGCAACAAATCGATCGAGTGAGTCACTTCGTCAGCACGAACAAGGAAACGGGCCATGACATCTCCCGCGGTGCGCGTGGCCGAACCCACGCCGGCTGCCTCGGACAGAAACGGATGATCGCGGCGGGCGTCGTGGTCGACGCCGGAGGCGCGCGCGACCGGACCCAGAGCGCCCAGGTCGCGGACGGACTCTGCGGTCAGGATGGCGGTGCCGGTGAACCGGTCGCGCACGGTGCTGTTATGAAGTGCAAGGTCGACGATCTCGGCAATATCCACGGCAATCCCGGCGAGCTGGGCGGGGTCGGGCAGGGAGCGGACTTGGGCGCCCCCAGGGAAGATCGAACCCCTCAGTAGTCGGTGTCCCGTGATGTCGGCGTTGAGCCGTAGCAACTGTTCACGCACTCTCATCGCGTGAACATTCAAGATGGGGTATCCGACGTCGTTGCACAGGCCACCTAGCGTGCCGACGTGGTTGTACAGCCGTTCGATTTCGAGCAGCACCGCGCGCAATACTGCAGCCGGCGCGGGGACCTCCCACTGGGCGGCGTCCTCGACGGCGAGGCAGTACGCGAGGCTGTGCCCGATCGTGGTGTCACCGGAGATGCGTTCGGCCAACGCCAGCGCGTCTCCTGGCGTCTTGCCCTCGGCGAGTTTCTCGATGCCCTTGTGGGTGAACCACAGCCGTACCTTGAGTTTGAGAATGGTTTCGCCGACCACGGAGAACCGGAAATGGCCGGGCTCGATAAGGCCGGCATGTACCGGTCCGACGGGTATCTCGTAAACCCCCGGCCCGTCGACGATGAGGAACGGGTAGGGCTCGTCCGGGGAGCCGAACTCCGGCGCGGCACCGGCATCTGCGCGCATCGGGTACCAGCCCTGCGGCCAGTGCTGATGACGCACGAGTCGGCGTGCCAACGGATGGTGTACGGGAGTGATGCCGTAGAGATCACGCACTTCCCGTTCGAATCGGCCCGCCACGAACGACGACGCAGCCAGGGTCGGCATCGTCGGGGATGTCTTGGTGGTCCGCAGCACCAGTTCGACACGTCGATCCGGCTGGCCAGCGGTGAACAGGTACACGATGCGGAAGTCGGCAGCATCTTCGTGGGCAGCGACCAAGGCGAGCCGGAAGCCATGCTGCAGAAGAGCTTTCGTCAGCGGGGTCAACTCATTGTGGGTGACGGTGCGGGTGCCTCGATTGCCGAGCATCTCGACGGGGAACACGCCGGGCACGGTCTCTGGGGCGCCGTCGCGGCGGTTCTGATCGGCACCGCTACCGGCGTTCATCGGCCGGTCACGATCATGCCGGCGGTCATCAACAGATGCTGTAGCGAGAACGACAGTGTCCCGAGGAGAGCCAGCCCGATCAGCCCGACCACCAACGGGGCGATCTGCGCCCGACTCGAGGAGAGGTAGGGCAGCGCAGCTGCCTGCGGGGCGGGACTGAAGAACATCGGTGTCACGCGAGCTACGACCGCGATGAAGATGACGACAATGGTTGTCGCGACCAGCACGGTGGGAATCGTAAGCCCTGAATCCAGGCCGGCGCTCAGTAGCGTGTGCATGCTGGCGAATGGGCTGAAGGGTGGAAACCCCAGCAGTGCGGCCAGTGCGAGGGCGGAGATCCCGGCCACGGTGGGATGACGGCTGAGTATTGCCCGAAGATGCGCAAACTCGGTGCTGCCCTCGCGGGCACAGATCTGTCCAGCACCGCAGAAGAGGATGGCCTTGCCGAGTCCGTGACCGAGCAGGTGCAGAAGGGTCGCGGCCACCGCGATCGGAGTTCCGACCGCGAGCCCAAACACGGCCAGAGCCATGTATTGCATGCTCGAGTAGGCCAGTAGTCGCATGTAGTCCCTTTGTGCCAGAAGCATCGATGCCGCAATGACCAATGATGCCAAGGCAACTGCAAGTAGGACCACGCGGAGGAATCCGGGGCCCAGGCTGACCATGACGACACTGTGGTAGCGCAGCAGCGCATAGACGGCTACGGACAGCAGGCAGCCTGACATCAGGGCGGACACCGGGGCAGGGGCCTGCCCATGGGCATCAGGTAGCCAACTGTGCAAGGGAACCAGCCCGGCCATGGCCCCGAAGCCGATCAGCAGCAACGGAAATGCTATTCGCAGCACACCCCGGTCGAGCTGCGCGGCGT
The DNA here is from genome assembly GCA_017882745.1 of Mycobacteriaceae bacterium. Lineage (GTDB taxonomy): Bacteria > Actinomycetota > Actinomycetes > Mycobacteriales > Mycobacteriaceae > X156. The sequence continues at coordinate 5,419 of JADGOX010000311.1, forward strand.
GCATCGATAGGTAGGCCCAGTCCAGCGACCGGTGGCCGGTCGTCGCGGCGACGTAGACCAGCACCGTTCCTACGCAGGCAAGCGCGAGACCGACCGAGGCGATGACCACGTACTTCCACTTCGCCTCCCATGAGGTGCGGGTACCGGCCAGGCCGATCAGGAAGGCGGCAAGAATCGTCATCGCTTCGATCGCCGTCCACAGCACGCCCAGGTTGCCGGCCAGCACCGCGAGGGATGCCGACGCCAGGAAAAGTGGAACTCCCATCCCGTAGAACCGTGCCCGCCTCGGGTCGCTGCGCCCTGCCTTTATGTCGGCGTCGATGTGGTAGATCCCCGCCCAGGTGGCAACGACCGCTACGACTCCGACAGTCAGGAGCATGATCGCCGAGAGTGCATCCGCGCGAAGCGGCCCGGCGGAGATCACCGAGCCATCGACCGTAGCCACCGCTGTGGCGACGCCGCACAGCGCGATCGCCGCGCTCGCCCCGACCGTCATCCACGCGGGACCGCGCCGCCAACCGATCAGTGCGGCAGCCGCCCCTACCAGCAGCGGGACGATGATGGGGAGCGACAACAGCACGGGTGCACCATTGCCAGCCGCCCAGTCGGCGGTCAACGATTCATGCACGGCAGGCCTCGTCGCAAGTCACTCGATCCCTTTCCATCAGTGGCGCAGCTGCCGTAGATCATCGGGATCGGCGCCATCGAACTTGGCTCGCTCGTCGATGGTGAGCATCCATACGAACAGCAGCACATTCAGGCTCACAGTCATGGCGACGATCACTGCGCTACCCGTGGTCAGCAGGGCAGTGGCCGTGACCCCATTGACGAGCAGCACGAATCCCACTGTCTGCGCGATCGCGGGTCGGCGCGTGACCAAGGTGAAGAACCCCAAGAACACCACGGCGAGACCGAGCGGGATCGCGCTGGCCGTCTCGGGCGGTGCCAGCCCGATCACCGGGCGGCTGACCGCATATGCCAGGAGCGTCAGCAGGACCGCCGCCACCATCGAGGCCGCGACATTGACCAGCGGCGGCGTGCTCTGAGACGGCTGGCGGCGCAGCACGCGGCCGAGTGCAGCGGGGATGAGCGCACCGTTGAGGAGGAGGACTCCCGCGGCGGTCGCATACATTCCGACGTCGCCTGTCCGTAGCCCGATGAACGCGGTCACCGCGGCCAGCACGACGGCCTGGGTCGCCGCCAGCTGCACGATCGCAACCAGATTGTGCCGCCATAGCGTCGCCACAGCCGTGAGTAAGAAAGCCCCGCACGCCAGATCGAGTGCCTGGGTGAACACTGTCGAACTCATCGCAGTCGTCCCCCCTTCGTGATCGTGACCACGGAGAGCTCCTGTGATCTCCGTGCTCTCGGCGGCGGCATGCCCATCACGCCAGGAAGAATGACGTCGACACAGCGAGAGCGCCGAACAGGAATGACACGGCAAGAAGCTCGGGTACCCGAAACAGCCGCCATTTCGCCAGAAACACCTCCGCGACCGCGACCACACCACCCAAGAGTGCGACCTTGGCGACGAAGGCGGCCATCGCGATGAGCAAAGCCAGCGGTGTCAGGGAGGTGGCGACCCCCCACGGGATGAACAGGCTCACCCACAGGCCGATCAGGGTGGCCAGGCGGATCGAGGACGCGAACTCGACCATGGCCAGTCTCGGCCCGGCGTATTCGAGCACCATCGCCTCATGGAGCATCGTCAACTCCAGATGGCTGGACGGGTTGTCCACCGGCAGTCGCCCGGACTCGGCGAGGACCACGATGCCCATTGCCACCGCGGCAAGTAGATTCGCGGGAGTCAGTGTCTGCGCCGTCGTCTGTAACATGCCGTCCACCATCGCGGCCAGGTTCGAGGAGTTCACCCGTGTGGACAACGCGAACCCGGCCACCAGGATGGTCGGCTCGGCCAGTGCGGCGACCATGATCTCCCGGCTGGCGCCCATGCCACCGAAGGCCGTGCCCGTGTCCAGCGCTCCGAGGGTGAGCGCAACCGTCCCCAGGAACAGCAGTCCGACCACCGCGAACAGATCGGCGGTCGGGTCCATCGGCGATCGGGTCGTCAGAAACGGGGCGACCGCCACGATCGCGAACACCGACGACAACAGGACCAACGGGGCTGCGGCAAAGACCACGCTGGTGCCCTCGGGTGTGATCCGTTCCTTGCCCATCTGCTTGCGCAGATCACGCCACGGCTGCCCCACACCCGCCCCGGCACGCCCCTCGAGCCTGGCCGTGATCTGTCGCATGAACCCGACCAGCAGCGGCGCCAAGGCGAAGATCAGCCCAACCTGAACCGCCACCGCGACCAGGCCGAGGATGGTCGAGTCCGGGCCGGTCACGCGGTCACCCCGACCGCAATCAGGACGGCGAGCAGCACCACGAAGCCCACTGCCAGGTACCGGTGAAGGTCACCGTTGTGCAGCCGGCGAGCCCACTGCCCCCACCAGGTCACTGCGGAGATCAGCGGTGGATACAGCCGGGCCTCAATCCGGTCCGGCACGCGCTGGCGGAAACTGACACTCTCGATCAGATACCGCGACTCGGCGTGCGGTGTCACGTTCACGTCGTGATCAGGGCTCAGTACGTCATCGAAAACGCGGGTCAGGGGCTCGGCGAACGAGGTGGCGGTGTACTCCATCCGGGGCGTCAGTGTGCGCCGCCCCGACCCCCACGGCACAGCCCGCCGCAAGGGCAGACGGGCCTGGGCCCAGCGTGCACCGGCCGCGGCCAGGATCACCCCGACGACAAGCCCAAGCGCCACCAGAAGCGGGGACATCGAACCGGAAATGCCAGCCAACCGGATCGTCACGCCGTCGTGACCCATCGGGTTCCCGTCGCGCACGGTAGGCAGCACCGAGATCGCGCGAACCAGCGGCGCCCCCAACGTTGCGGGAAACAGGGCAAGTCCCACACACACCAGTGCGGCCGTGCTCATCGACAACCGCATGCTCCACGGGCTTTCTACGGCGGCCGCCGCTTGCGCGCTACGAGGGCGGGCGAGAAAACCTATCCCGAATACCTTGACGAAGGTCACCACTCCGAGACCGGTGGTCAGTGCTAGTGCCGCGACCGCAAGCGGCATCGCGACGGCGGTGACCGTATCGGTGACACCGCCCGCACCCAGACTGTGCGTGAAGCCCTGTATCAGAAGCCATTCGGAGACAAATCCGTTGCCCGGAGGCAGAGCCGCAGCACCGATCGCTCCGATCCCGACCATCGCCGTGGTCACCGGCATCCGGGAGGCGAGCCCGCCGAGTCGGTCGAGGTCCCGCAGCCCGGTCGAGCGCATCACCGACCCTGCACCCAAGAACAGCAACGCCTTGAAGGCTCCATGATTGAGGGCGTGCAACAAGGCCGCCGCAACGAGCAAGCCGGCCAGCACGCGATTGCCGTCCGCAGCGAAGACGGCACCGCCGCCGAGTCCCATCAGAATCAGGCCCATGTTCTCCGTCGTCGAGTACCCCAGCAGCCGTTTGAGGTCGGTCGCCACGCTCGCCTGCAGCACGCCGTAGACGGCGGAGAGGGCGCCGATCGTGAGCATGAGCCAGCCCCACCACCGCGGCCCTCCACCGAGCAGATCGAACCCCACCCGCACGATGCCGTACAACCCCAGATTGACCATGGCTGCCGACATCAGCGCCGACACATGACTCGGTGCCTCGGTGTGGGCCCGCGGAAGCCACACGTGTACTGGGACCAAGCCCGCTTTCGAACCGAATCCAATGAACATCAACACGAAGGCCGAGGAGGCGACGGCCGGCGACAGGCCGGAGGCGCCCTCACGGATAGCCTCGAACGAGTCCCCGCCGACGCGAGCCGCCAGAAGCGCGAACCCCACCATGATGAGCACGACACCGGCTTGAGTCATCGCGGCGTACCAGAGGCCGGCCTCACCGACCTCCGGGCGGGCGCGATAGTCGGCCAGCACCAGCATCAACGACGCTAGAGCCATCAACTCCCATGCCGCCAGAAACGTCATGACGTTGCCCGCCGCCGGAACCAGCAGCATCGAAGCGGCGAACACCGGCAGCGCGGTCTGCGCGGTCCGCGAAGCCGCACCACCGACCGGCGATGAGGGCCCCCCCGTCGGTGCGTCGACTGCGTCCCCGCTCCCCATCGCCTCAAGTCCGTGATGTCCACCGGGAGTCGTGTACCCCACGCTGTACAGGCCGACCGCAACCGCGACAGCGCCGATCAGAACCATGAACAACCCCGAGAGGGGGTCGATGTGCAACTCGACCCCGCCGAACGGCAGCAACTGGCGCA
>JADGOX010000312.1 GCA_017882745.1 Mycobacteriaceae bacterium
AAGTGCCGCCCATGTCCCCCCGCCACCTTCAGTAGACCTGTGTCGATGGTGGACACCTTCCCTGTGGCAAGCAGCCACACTGCGCGCACCGGATCGATCGGGATCCCCAGTGAGCGGGCGACGTCGTTTGAGGTTCCCAACGGCACCACCCCGAGAATCGCGCCGGTCCCGGCGACGTGGTCCGCGGCCGCGCCCACGGTCCCGTCACCGCCGGCGGCAATGATCAACGGCAGCTGCCCCGCCGGGACGCCGACCCACTCGGCCAGCCGAGCACTGTGTTGCACGTCGATCTCCTCGACGATGTCGAATCCGGCCGCGATCATCGCGGAACGCGCCCGTTCCCATCCTCCTGCGGCGCCGGAACGACGATTGGTCAGCACCACCGCCCTGCGGGGTACACCGTTGTCCGGGGCCCGCGCCAGCAGCGGAGCGCCCAGCGCTGCCGCGACGGCCAGGACACGGCCGGCGGCCACGCCCGCAAGGACCCCGACCCCAGCACCTACCACCACATCGCTTGGGTAGTGCACCCCGGCGTGGATCCGCGAGTACGCCACCACGGCGGCCGCCGCCCCCACCGGAAGTGCGACGGCAGGAGACTCCAAGGCCACTCCCGTGGCGAACGCGACCGCTGACGCCGAATGGCCCGAGGGAAACGAGAACGAGGACGGAACCGGGAGGACTCGGCGGCGCGGGCCGAGGTCGATCTGTGGCCGTGGTCGCTGCCACACCCCCTTCAGCGGTCCATTGACCGCAATGGAGGCGATCGCTATCCCCAACAGACCGTGCGCGGCCGCCCGCCGCCCGCGGCGGCCACCGGTCCCGGCCAGCACCGCACTGACAGCAAGCCACAACCGCGACCGGTTCGCCATCCGGCTCGCCGTCGTGAGCACCAGGTCGGAGAGCTCGGTGCGAGCGGAGAAGCCGCTCAGGCGGCCCAGCAGCCATCCGTCGACCGCGTTGCCGTGCCGACGCAGCCTTGCGCTACCGCGCCGACGAAGCCCTACCGGAGCGACCACAGCAGGCGCCTCACGAGACCTGGTACTCCGAACCCATCCCACGCCGACACCCTAGTCCCGCAGACCCTGCTCCCGGATGCCGAAGGCGTTGACATGGCGGCTTTCCCGCTGCTTCCCCGCGGCCGTTTGCCCGCCCCGGAGCTCAACCAAGCTCAGGTGCAGACCGTCGATCAGACGGGTGAAGGTCTCGTCGACCGACTGAGGCAGGCCGAAGCCGCCAGCGGCTTCCAGACTGACCAAGCCGAACAGGAGGACCCGGAGCGAGCGGATGGCGTGAACCATGTCGTCGCCCGTCAGCTCGTAGCCGGCCAGCACAGCACCGAGCACACTGATCGCCGCGTCACTGGCGGCGTCAAGGCCCCGGTTCGCGTCGGGAGGAACAGCTCAGCCGCAGATCGCTCCGTCGGCGGCCGAGCCCACCAGCTTGGTGTACTTCGCCAGCACCCCGCGCTTGTACCCGTGATGCTTGGGCTCCCAGCCTGCCCGCCGAGACTCCAGCTCTGCCGGCTCCACCAGCACGTCCAAGGTGCGTTTGTCCATGTCCAGGCGGATACGGTCACCGTCGCGCACGAAGGCGATCGGACCACCGTCCACCGCCTCCGGGGCCACGTGGCCGACGCACAGACCCGTTGTCCCACCAGAGAATCGGCCGTCGGTGAGCAGCAGGACGTCCTTGCCGAGCCCGGCGCCCTTGATGGCTCCGGTGATCGCGAGCATCTCCCGCATGCCCGGACCACCCTTGGGGCCCTCGTAGCGGATGACCACGACGTCGCCGGCCACGATCGTGCCGTCCTCGAGCGCGGCCATGGTCAGCTTCTCGCCGTCGAACACCCGCGCAGTGCCTTCGAACACCGCGGCGTCGAAACCGGCACTCTTCACCACTGCCCCCTTGGGCGCCAGCGAGCCGTGCAAGATGGCGAGCCCGCCAGTCGGGTGAATGGGGTTGCTCAGCGCGCGAATGATCGTGCCGTCCACATCGGGCGGGGCGATGTCGGCGAGGTTTTCCGCCATGGTCTTGCCCGTGACTGTCAGACAGTCCCCGTTGAGCAGCCCGGCATCCAGCAGGGCCCGCAGCACCACAGGGATGCCACCGACCTTGTCGACGTCGTTCATCACGAACCTGCCGAAAGGCTTGAGGTCGCCGAGGTGCGGAACCTTGTCTCCGATGCGGTTGAAGTCCGCCAGCGTCAGGTCGACCTCGGCCTCGCGGGCGATGGCCAGCAGGTGCAGCACGGCGTTGGTGGAACCGCCCAGGGCCATCACGACCGCAATGGCATTCTCGAACGCAGGCTTGGTCATGATCTGGCGCGCGGTGATCCCCTTGCGCAGCAACTCGACCACCGCTTCCCCGGACTTGTGCGCGTAGCTGTCCCGGCGACGGTCCACCGCGGGCGGGGCCGCCGAACCAGGCAGCGACATGCCGAGCGCCTCACCGATGGAGGCCATGGTGTTGGCGGTGTACATCCCACCGCAGGCGCCCTCGCCGGGACAGACCGCACGCTCGATCTCGTCGACCTCCTTGCGAGTGATCAGGCCCCGCATGCACGCGCCGACGGCCTCGAAGGCGTCGATGATGGTGACGTCGTGGTCACCGACCCGGCCGGGCAA
>JADGOX010000313.1 GCA_017882745.1 Mycobacteriaceae bacterium
GCACTGGCTGAACGGCTGCATGAACGCGGTGCGAGGGTCGCACTCATCGGCCTGGAGGCTGAGCTGCTGAGTGAGGTCGCGCAGCGCTGCGGCGACGCACCGTGGGCGGAATGCGACGTGGCCGTGCGTTCACAGGTCGATGACGCGGTCGAGACGATGGTCTCCCGCCTGGGCGGCCTGGACGTCGTGGTCGCCAACGCGGGTATCGCCGCTCAGCTGCCGCTCATCGGCGGCGACCCAACTGTCCTCGAACGCACACTGGCAGTCAACGTCCTCGGCACCTACTACACACTGCGCGCAGCGGGACCCCACATCAGTCATCCAGGCGGGTATGCCCTCGCTGTAGCCTCCCTGGCCGCCGCCGTCCACGCTCCCCTGCTCGGCGCCTACAGCGCGTCCAAGGCCGCGGTCGAGGCCTTGGGCAACACCCTGCGCGTTGAGCTTCGACAGTCCGGCGCAAAGGTTGGTGTTGCCTACTTCGCCGAGTTGGACACCGACATGACCAGCCGGGGCTTCGGTACCGAGGCGGGAACGCAACTCGCCAAGGGCAGACCACTGGCGCGGGTGGCGCCACTCAGTGTCGGGATCGACGCAGTCGAGCGCGGAATCACCCGACGATCGCGACGCATCGCGGCCCCCGCCTGGGTGCGACCGGTGCTGCCCATCCGCATGCTCGCGCAGCGCTTCGTCGACGTCACCGGCCAGCGGGGGCTCCAGGAGGCGCTGCGGATCGCTCGCACCGAAGATGCACCCTTCACCACCGTGCAGCCCGAGAGGCTTCGGTGAGCGCTCCCCGGGTGGCCCCGGGCACGCGCCGTGACGTTGGCCCTCTGGCTTGGGCCTTTGCGCACCTCTCAGGACTGGTAGCCGGGACGACGCCACCCAACCTGTTCCTCACCTTGAGTCACCAACGCAAGCTGTTTCGGGGGTGGCTGCGGTTCGCGGGCCGACTCATGCCCGGAGGGACCTTGCCACGCCGCGAGAGCGAGCTGGTGATCCTGAGGGTGGCGCACCTGCGTGGCTGCCAGTACGAGTTCGACCACCATGTCCGACTCGGCCGCAGGGCGGGCGTCGACGCGGACGACGTGACACGAATCCTCGCCGGACCCTCCGCCTCAGGTTGGACGAGCCGCGAGCTGGCCATTCTGCGGGCTGCCGACATGATGCATGAGCGCCAAGACCTCGACGACGACACGTGGTCCGATCTGCACACACATCTGGACGACGCAAAGTGCATTGAGCTCTGCTTGCTCGTCGGTCACTACGAGATGCTCGCCACGGCCATCACCACGCTCCGTATTCAGCCCGACCTGCCCCGGCACACGCTGCCGAGCCTGCGCGGCCGACGTCGCGACTGACCCCGTGTCAGCGTCCTGCTCAGCTGACGCCCGCTGAGAGTGCCCTGCTGGTCTCCCTCAGCACAGCGATGTAACGATCGCGTTCCACGCGTGGCACTGCCGCGCGCAAGGGGCCGAGCTGCACCTCGAAGCGGGCGACGCCGTGCTTGTCGAATACTGGCGCCGCCAGGTAGCTGATCGGTAACGGATCGTCGCTGACCAACTCCGCGCGGCTATAGGGGCGCCCGGCGAGCTTGGTCAGCTGGGCCAGTACTCGCTGCCGAAGATGCGGCCGCAGCAGCTGGTCGTCGGCAACGTCGAGCAGGTCCGCCAACACGTCGAGCAGCGCAGCGTCGTCCTCTTTCGGCCGCCAGAGCGCGACCCCGGAATCTGACACCAGCTCCAGTAACTCGATGATCATCTGGCGCTGTCCGGTGGGTGCGGTGGCCAGCCACGCGCCACGCTCCGCCACGCTCCGCCACGGCATGACCGCGGCACCGGTCGGTGCAACCAGCTGAATCTGCCGCCCGACGGACATCCCCGGCAACAGTCGCCCGCCGCCGTGTCGCGCCTCGACCACGGTGAGGGAGCCGGGCTCGATCAGGCTCATAGTCACCCCGCCGCCTACCGCCTCCACCAGGGCGTCCAGGCATTCACCCGTTGACCGCGGCAGTGGCAGCGACCGCCGCGCTGCCTCTCCCGTGCCGATCAGACCAGCACCCAACACGTAGCCGAGGTCCTCACCTCGCCGGACCCATCCCGCGGACTCCAGCGCCGTGAGCACGGCTGTCGTGGTGGACCGGTTGAGGCCGAGCTCCGCGGCGATCGCAGACACAGTTCGCCCGCCCGTGCGCCCGGAGCCGGCCAGCAGGTTGACGACCGCCACCACGCGGTCCGTTGGCGGCGAAGTCACCAGCTGCTCCTATTCCTCGATCAGTGGTTGCGGCAAGACCTGCCGCAACCTAAGGTCGTCAAATAGCTGCCGCTCGTACGACGACTATTCGTCACTCTATCCAAAACGGAGCAGTGATGACATCAACTGGGGAGACTCGATGATTCTGGACCGTTTTCTCGTGTCGGATCAGGTGGCCATCGTCACCGGTGCCGGGCGCGGACTGGGCGCGGCAATCGCCGTCGCACTCGCCGAGGCGGGCGCCGACGTGGTGCTGGCCGCACGGACCGCGAGCCAGCTGAGCGAGGTAGCCGAGAAGGTCCGCGCGACCGGGCGTCGCGCGCACGTGGTGGCCGCCGACCTCAACGACTTGGACGTCGTTGCGTCCCTTGCCGAAACGGCGCGCGCAGAGTTCGGCCGCCTGGACATCGTCGTGAACAACGTCGGCGGAACAATGCCGCGCCCGTTGTTGGATACCGATGCCGCCTTCATGGAGGCGGCCTTCCACTTCAACGTGTCCACGGCTCACGCACTCACCCGAGCGGCCGTTCCGATCATCACCGAGACTGCGGGCCGGGGATCCATCGTCAATATCTCGTCGATCATGGGCCGAGTGGCGGGCCGCGGATTCCTCGCCTACGGAACGGCCAAGGCTGCGCTCGCCCACTACACCCGGCTCGCGAGCACCGATCTCTCGCCCCGCGTGCGGGTCAACGCCATCGCGGTCGGCTCCATCTTCACCTCGGCCCTGGAGATCGTCGCGGCGAATGAGTCGATCCGTACGCCGATGGAGCAGGCGACACCACTCAAGCGGATCGGCGACCCTGAGGACATTGCCGCCGCCGTGCTATACCTCTGCTCCCCCGCCGGCTCGTACGTCACCGGCAAGGTACTGGAGGTCGATGGCGGCCTGGAGGCCCCCAACCTCAGCCTCGGACTCCCCGATCTGTGACCCCGCACAACGAAAGGCGCAGTCAGATGACCTATCGGGTCGTGCAGTGGAGCACCGGAAACGTCGGGCGGTACGCCCTGGCCGGCATCAACGCCCGGCCCGATCTGGAGCTGGCGGGTGTCTGGGTGTCGAACGCGGACAAGGTCGGCATCGACGCAGGCACCCTCGCCGGCCTCGACGTCGAACTCGGTGTCCTCGGTAGCAACGACGCAGCACAGCTCCTCGCATCGCGTCCGGACTGCGTGGTCTACACCGCCATGAGCGACAACCGACTGGTCGAGGCGCTGGGTGACCTGGAGCGGATTCTGCGCGCCGGGGTGAACGTCGTGGCGAGCGGTCCGGTGTTCCTTCAGTACCCCGAAGGAGTCGTGCCACCGAGCATCTCGGACCCACTCCGCGAGGCAGCGCTCGCCGGCGGGTCCTCGCTGTGGGTGAACGGAATCGATCCAGGCTTCGCCAACGACTGGCTGCCCCTGGTGCTCTCGGGCACATGCCGCGAGATCGAGAAGATCCACTGCTCGGAGATCGTCGACTACGGAACCTACGACAACCCCACGGTGCTGTTCGACATCATGGGCTTCGGCAAACCGATGGACGAGGTGCCGATGCTGTTGCAGCCCGGTGTGCTCTCCTTGGCCTGGGGCAGCGTGGTACGCCAGCTCGCAGCCGGCCTGGAGGTGACCTTGGACAGCGTCACCGAGGTGTTCGAGCGTCAGCCCGCACCGGAGAGCTTCGACATCGCGTCAGGAGTGATCGAGAAGGGCACGGCGGCGGCACTGCGTTTCGAGGTTCGCGGCGTGGTCGGGGACCAAGCCGTGTTCGTCCTCGAGCACGTCACCCGGCTACGCCATGACCTCGCACCCGAATGGCCGCAACCGGTGGGCCCCGAGGGGAATTACCGCATAGAGATCACCGGTGAGCCGAGCTACACGCTCGACCTGACCGCACACACGCCCACCGGCACGCACAACGACGCCACTCTCAACGCCACTGCCATGCGGCTGGTCAACGCCATCCCTGCTGTGGTCGACGCGCCCCCCGGGCTGCTCACAGCGTTGGATCTGCCCCTCATCACCGGCCGCGGCTTGGTACGACCCGTCATTCTCTGGTAGCCGCGCTGATACGTGGGCATGGCGACCGCTGTGTGGTGCGTCGGTGCACGTACCCCCGACTGGCGGCTAGTGCTGCGCGGCCACGGCGGCGAGAACCGCCGCGCTGAGTTCAGCGCGGCGGTCCGCGCTGTCCATCTCCCCGAGATCCAGTCCGAATGCGTCCACCACCGAGGAACCGAGGGTTTCGACGCGCGCCCAGCAGATATGCACAAACTGCCCCTGGAGCACCGACGCAACCCGGTAGAGCAGCCCCGTGCGGTCAGAGGCCCGCAACTCCATGACGACCGCGTCCCCGGCCTGGTCGAACCACAGCACGCGGGCGGGAGCCGAAGCGCCGGTTTCCTCCCCGTACGCGCGCTCCTTCCCGGCGAGGCGCTCAGCCAGTTCGGCCTCATCACGCAGTGCCCGGGCCAGATCCTGCCGGAGCAGCGCAACGTCAGGTGGCTGACCGAACTTCGGTGACACCGCGAAGCCGTCCACCGCCGCATCGCCGTGTGCGCGGACAACCGCGGAATGCACCTGCAGCGAGTGCAGTGCGAGCACACCCGCAGCACACGACAGCACGTTCGGACCGTCAGGGGCGATCACCGTCACCACCATCGGTTTGTCGGCGGTGGAGGGCTGCAGCGTCACGTGCAACCCACCGCTGGCGGCCAAGGCCTGGTGCTCGGGTTCGACCGGCTCCGGGCTGGGTAACGGCTCACCACGGGTGAGCAGCCGGCACCGGGACACCAGCTCGTCGATGAGGGACGACTTCCATGACCCCCACATCCCAGGGCCGGTTGCTCGCGAGTCGGCCTCAGCCAACGCGTGCAGGAGCTCCAGCAGCACCCCGTCTCCATCGACGGCCTGCACCACCGCGACCACGGTGGCCGGGTCGTCCAGGTCTCGCCGCGTGGCGGTGACGGGCAACAGGAGGTGGTGACGCACCATGGCACTCAACAGAGCGACGTCTCCGGCCGTCAGGCCCAGCCGGACGCCGATCTGGGTCGCAAGCCCAGCACCAACGATGCTGTGGTCACCGGGGCTGCCCTTGCCGATGTCATGAACCAATGCACCGATGAGCAACAGATCAGGCCGGGAGACTTGGGTGCTCAGCGCACCGGCGTACGCGACCGTCTCCATCAGGTGCCGGTCCACCGCCCACACGTGCGCGGCGTCACGCGGCTGAAGGTCGCGGACAGCAGTCCACTCCGGCAGCAGCGCGCACCACAGGTCCGCCCGGTCCAGCGCTTCGATTGCGGCGATCACGGCTCGGCCCGTACCCAGGAGTGCCACGAACTGCGCAAGCATCTGCTTGCTCCACACTTGCATCGTGACCGGGGCTGCATCGGCCAGCGAGTTGAGCGTCGCACCGAAGATCGGCAGTCCGGTCCGGGCCGAGGCCAACGCCACCCGCAGCACCAACCCCGGATCGTCACCGGGACGCAC
>JADGOX010000060.1 GCA_017882745.1 Mycobacteriaceae bacterium
CGACGCACGCCAGGGTGGGGACAGGCCAACGAGCACGGACCTGGAACTACACGCTCAACATCACATTCGGATTGATCCTCCAATCGTGTAGCTCACTCACAACGTGCGACCTCGCGTCGCACGGCTATTTGCAGCAGTCTCGACCAACCGGATCGGACCGTTGGACACTGCTGGCCTGGAACGAATCCAGGCACCTGGGAGTGGCGACCTCCGACTCCGGCGACACGCCCCAATTCGTTCCGTTGCGGCAGTCCGCTGAGCCTGACCGCGGACTACTGCTTTGCCTCAGGCGCTTGCAGCGAACTTGCAAGCACCGTCGCCGCCGCATGCGCGGTTTCCGCGCATTGCAGAGCGCTCGCCCGATCGGGGCAAGATTCGCGTCGCGGCGCGAAAGCAGGTGTGCACATTCACGACCCAGCTGGTCTTTTGCATCCGCCTGGTCCGCCGGTGCGGGCTTATGGAGCCGAGCCGGTCACCAAGCCGCCGACCACCGGCATGGCCCCGCGGGCTGCGACGTCGGGGCGCGTCAGCCGATCCGCTCGGCCAGGGAAACGATGATCCCCTCTGGCCCACGCACGTAGGCCATGCGCCAGATGTTCTCGTACTGACCGATGCCGCCGACCAGGCCGTAGCCGTCCGCAGCCAGCTGGTCGACCGTCGCCTGCAAGTCGTCGACTTCGAATGACACGTTGCGCAGCCCCAGTTCGTTGGCCATGGCGGTGGGCGACCCCGGCTCGTGTTCCGGCCGGACGAAGCTCGACAGCTCCAGCCCCGGACCTCCGTCGGGCGGCCGCAGCATGACGATGTGACTGCGGGAGCCGGGGATGCCGATCACGATGTCCACGAACTCGCCCTCCATGAGCGTCCTGCCCTTGACCTCGAGGCCCAGCCCGACGAAAAACGCTGTGGCCGCGTCGAGGTCCGCGACGGTGATGCCGATGTGGTCAAAACGTCGTATGTGCGACATGAGGTCCATCCTCCGGATCTATTGGGTCGTGGGCCGCGCCGGTCGAGGCCTCACCTGGTGAGCGGAGCCGGCCGGCGGTTCTCGACATGCAACCGCGCATCCAGCTCCTAAATCGTCGCGTAGCGGGACCCCGTACGGGATATGGAGCCCAAACGCGCGGAGCCGATGATGCGCCTGCACTGCAATCGGTTTCCACGACTGCCGGGAGAGGCGGCGTCCCACGAGACCCGTCCGGAAGGAATCCTGCGACGGGGTCTGCATCACGCACTCTGGCGGTGGTGATCCCGACCTGCACCGGCGCCTGATCCCACCTGCCGGTAGCGGCCGGGTGAGCGGGGGTCACGCCCACCGTAATCGTCGGGGTGGCGCTCCCCGAGCTGCCCGACGAGCAGGCGTCCGTTCCCGGCGCAGCGGAGCTGGACCCCGACCCCCCCGACCCCGACCCCGAGCTCGATGGGCAGGTGGCGACCACCCCCACCGAGGAGACGACCCCTGGGGTGGTCTGGTTATTGGGCAGGGTGGTGCTCACCTTGTCCCCGACCGCCACGTCAGTCTGCTGCGAGGCGTCCAACGCGACCTGCACCTGCCGAGTGGTCGACGTAGCCTGCGTGACCGTCTCGCCGGGCTGGGCGCGGCCCCCCAGCTGGGCCGAGACGCTCGTCACCCGCACCGCGGTCGGTTCAAACACCGCTTCGCCCAGCGTCAGCGTGCCGGTCTGGGATACCCCCAGCGCGGCCTGCAGCTTCTCCACGGCCGCCGTGGTCGCGGACCCGAAGGACGCGGACCTGGGGCTCAGCTGAGCCCGGGTGGCATACCCGAGCGCGACCAGATCCGCGTTGAGCTCGGCCACGTCAGGGCCCGTCGCCGCGGCCGACAGGGTCCGATAGGCAGGCGTCTGGCCATACAGCAACGCCACCGGACTGTTGTTGATCCGGTAGAGCACCCGTCCCTGAGAGATCACCTGGCCGAGGGTCGGCAGCTCGGTGTATGTCCCGCCGGCCTGGTTGATCACCGAGTACGGCGAACCGTCAGACCGCGCCCGATAGGTCAGCGTTCCGTCTTGGGAGATCATGGCCGAGAGCGTCCTCTTCTCCACCAGCGCCGTGTTCACCGCCGACTGCTGCGCGGCCAGGGCCTGCTGCTTCGCGCCGGCCATGGCGACCACGCCACCGGCGGCAGCTAGGGCAACCAGGACGGCCGCGGCAGCCGGGACCCACATCTTCCCCCTCACCGCGTGACCCCCGCTGCGGCTGCCACGCCGCGGCACTTCTGCATCGCGGCGTGGAGAGCGCTCATACCCCCGGGTTGTGCGGCGGAGGGGATTCGATTTGTGTCGACGAGAGGCCCGTTTGGGAGGGGGTCAGGGAAGTCCGGCACGCCGTTGGCGCGAACGCAGTGGGCGAACTTGAGGCCTGCCTGCTGCTGCTGGGAGCTCCGCTTGCTGCCCGTGAACCCCGCTGGCTCCAGGTTCTTGCACGTGCTGATGGCCTGCTTGAACGCCGGGGCGCTGGTGTTCAGCCCCGAGCCGTTCGCTACCGCATCGATGGTGAGCTTGCCCGACGCGTTCGGGTCCGGGAACTGGCTGACCCCGTTGCTGCGCATGCACTCGGCGAACTTCACCCCCTTCTGAGCATTGGCGGCGGCGGGGTCGCCGCCGCCGCCGCTGCCAGTTTCGGTGGGTGCGCTCGAACCGCACCCACTGATCAGGGCGGCCAGAGCGATCAGGGCAAGGGCCGCCAGCGACCAGCGTCTTCTACTCATGTCTTCTCCTCGGGTAGGTGGGTGCGTTGACATCAAGGCCGTGCCGGGGCGCGACCGGGACCGAGTAGCAGCGCGCGGCCGCGGCGGCGATCGTTTCCTCGCGGGCCAGGGGCCGCGGCGGGCGCAGCAATCGCGCTCACACCGATCCCCGGGGCGACGGACTCGACCAGCTGCCGGGCGGCCTGGCCCGCGGCGGCCAGGAGCCCCGACGTGTCGCTGCCCTCCCCCTGCCCCAGCACCACACCGGACGCGGTCAGCCGGCGCCCGCCGATCGTCACGTGGGTGATGAACGCCAGGCACCCTCCCGCCGCGGAGTCTGACCCGGTCTTACCGGCGTAGCCCTCGGCGACCAGGGGGTTAAAGTTGGTGAGCGTGCCCGCGACCGGGAGCGTCACGCTGGGCATCGATACGATCTGGCGAAAGACCGGGAAGCGCATCGCCCGCTCAAAGATGCGCAGCTCGTCGGCGGCGGTGGACAACGTGGCCGGATCGAACCCGCTGGGATCGGTGTAGACCGTGTGGTCCATCCCCAGCGCGCGGGCCTCGGCATTCATCTCGGCGACAAAGCGCGTCTCGCTGCCCGCCACCTGGGCGGCGAGCATCCGGGCGATGTTGTTGTCAGAGGGGATCAGCAGCGCCTCCAGCAACTGGCGCTCGGTCAGCTGCTCGCCGGGGCGCACCGCCACGACCGACTGGTCTTGGTCGGCGTCCTGGGCCTCCGCCAGCGCTTCGGCCGCAGTGACCGTAATCGTGAACCCGTCCTGTGCGCCGCTCAGCGGGTAGCGCTCGAGGGTCAGGTAGGCGGTCATCACCTTCGCCAGGCTGGCGATCGGGACCGGCTGCTCGTGCGGGCTCGCCGCCGGCCGACCGTGACCGAGCACCAACGCCGCTGCCCCTGCAGCAGCCACCTGACCGCCGACACGTAGGTGCGGCGGCCGTCGTTGCGGGTGCGCGCCGTGGGCATGCGCACGTGGCCCGTGTCGTTCAGGAACTGGCGAGCCGTATGGGCGAGAAGGAGGACCAGGATGACGCCGAGCAGCACGCGCCGACGACGCGCGCGATACACGGTCGGTCGGCTCCAGCGATCTGCTGGTGCTGGTGCTGGTTGGCTGTAGGCCACGCCGCTAGTGAAGGTGGCCTGGTGTTGCCAGAACGTATGCGTTCTTCGATATGCCGACGATATGTCCGGACTGAGACCATCGAGAGCATGCGCGTGTTGATCGTCGAGGACGAGCCCCTGATGGCCGAAGCGATCCGCGACGGCCTCCGCCTGGAAGCGATCGCCGCAGACATCGCCGGTGACGGCGACGACGCGCTGGAGTTGCTGAGCGTCAACGACTATGACATCGCCGTCCTCGACCGCGACATCCCCGGGCCCTCCGGCGACGAGATCGCCAAACGCATCGTCGCCTCCGGCAGCGGCATGCCGATCCTGATGCTCACCGCTGCCGACCGGCTCGACGACAAGACCTCCGGGTTCGAGCTCGGCGCCGATGATTACCTCACCAAGCCGTTCGCGCTCCAAGAACTGGTGCTGCGTCTCAGAGCGCTCGACCGCCGACGCGCCCACCACCGGCCACCGGTGCGAGAGATCGCCGGTCTGCGTCTGGATCCATTCCGCCGCGAGGTCCACCGCGACGGCCGCTACATCGCGCTCACCCGCAAGCAGTTCGCCGTGCTCGAAGTGCTCATCTCCGCCGAAGGCGGAGTCGTCAGCCCCGAAGAACTCTTAGAGCGAGCGTGGGATGAGAACGCAGACCCGTTCACCAACGCGGTGCGCATCACCATCTCGGCACTGCGCAAACGCCTCGGCGAACCCGGCATCATCGCCACCGTCACCGGCGTCGGATACCGCATCAGCACCCAATAAGCGAACAAGCGTGACGGAGAAGCGCATGGCTAGAGCCCCAGGCCTGAGTGTCCGCCTTAAGCTCACCCTCAGCTACGCCGGCTTCGTCATGCTCGCCGGTGCCGTGCTGCTCGCCGCTGTGTGGGTGTTCCTCCTGCACGACCTGCCCGACATCGCGGTCAGCGCCGGCGGAATCGTGCCCATCCACTCCATCTTTCGGCGCGATTTCGGTCCGATCGCGGCCATCTTGCTCGTGTTCCTGCTGCTCTTCGGCCTCCTCGGCGGGTGGCTTCTCGCGGGCCGCATGCTCGCCCCCCTGGCCCGCATCACCGACGCCACCCGCACAGCCGGCACCGGATCGCTCTCGCACCGCATCCAGCTACCAGGCCGCAAAGACGAGTTCCGCGAACTCGCCGACACATTCGACGCCATGCTCGCCCGACTCGAAGCACACGTCGCCGAACAGCAGCGATTCGCAGCCAACGCCTCCCACGAGCTACGCACGCCGCTGGCGCTCACGCAGACGCTGCTCGACGTGGCCCGCAAAGATCCGAACCGCGTCAACGGCGAACTTGTCGACCGCCTCCACGAGGTCAATACCCGAGCGATCGACCTCACCGAGGCACTGCTCCTGCTCAGCCGCGCCGACCAGCGGTCCTTCACCCAAGAACAAATTGACCTGTCCCTCATAGCGGACGAAGCCACGGAGACACTCCTCCCGTTCGCAGAAAGACGCGGCGTCAGCATCGAGACCTCCGGCGAGGAGACCCCCACCATCGGCTCGCACGCGCTCCTGCTGCAGTTGACTACAAACCTCGTGCACAACGCGATCGTCCACAACCTTCCCGAACAGGGCGCCGTGTGGGTCACAACCAACATTCACCCCGAGACCGTGGTGCTCACTGTCGAGAACACCGGCGAGAAGCTCACCCCAGGGCTCGTCGCCACACTTCTCGAGCCGTTTCAGCGCGGCACCGAACGCATACACACCGACGACGGAGGTGTCGGCCTCGGCCTCGCGATCGTCGGAAGCATCACCCGGGCACACGACGGAACCCTCACCCTCACACCCAGGGACGCCGGCGGCCTCCGCGTCAGCGTGCAACTACCCACCGCGCCAGCGCACACCCGCGCATGACGATCAGCGGAACTACCGCACGGTCTCGACAGAACTGTGGGACGGGCCCGTCTCCGGATGCCAATCCTCAGCGTAAGTTCAACACCGGCGCGAGCGTGAATGCGGGTCTCATCCGCCATGCTGCCGTTTCACCTGCTCCTCGCCAAACTCGGGCACCGGGTGCTTGCAGATTCTGAGCAAGCACTCGGGCCGAAGCGGAAGCGCTGGCGGGCGGACTCGCCGCTCCTGCAAGGGAACGGGAGGAGAATTCTCGTCGGAGCCCCTGCGGAGTTGCCGCCGGGTGGCTGCTTCCGTTCCGGAGCGACACAGTCGGGGGAGACAGTCGCTTTGATGTGGAATCGGAACTCTGGCGAGGCTCGGGCCAGCTCTCGGTCGACTTCCGCCGTGCTGACCGAGCGAGCGTCTTGGGGCGCGTTGACCGGCGCGTCTTGGCATTGACCTCGCAGGAGGCGCGGGTATGACCCATGGCACAGCTGTGTTGGGACTGACGATCGCGAATAGACTCGGCCCGCGGCGGCTTGGGGCGCACGAGCGGACCGCGGCGCAATGTTGGCGGCGATTCGAGGAGACAACCGTGGGGACACCAACGTTTGATCCGGCCAAGTTCAAGGCGACCACACGGGAGCAGTGGCAGGAGGCGGCTGAGGCATGGGACCGTTGGGGTCCGACGCTGGAG
>JADGOX010000314.1 GCA_017882745.1 Mycobacteriaceae bacterium
ATGCGGTCCTTGGGAATCAGCGTGGCGCCCGGAATCCGGACGATCTCCCACTCCACGGGTTCGCGAACGTCGATGAGCTGGAAGACCGTGCCGGAGTCGATCATCGCCTTCAACTCGGGCGCGGTGATGGTGCTGCCCGAGGCAGCGCTCCTGGCATCGTCGGAGACCACACCACAGAAGGCGTCGTAGTCGATGAGCTCGGTGACCCTGGTGGCCTCCGGGTCCTTCCGGAGCTTGATGGTCCGGTATGTCATGTCCAGTGCGTCGTACACCATCAGCCGGCCGAGCAGCGTCTCGCCGATACCCATGATCAGCTTGATCGCCTCGGTGCCCATGATGGCGCCGATCGAGGCGCACAGGATTCCGAGCACACCGCCCTCGGAGCACGAGGGCACCATGCCCGCCGGGGGCGCCTCCGGGTAGAGGTCGCGGTAGTTCAGCCCCAATCCGTTGGGGGCGTCCTCCCAGAACACCGACGCCTGGCCCTCGAAGCGGTAGATCGAGCCCCACACATACGGCTTACCCGTCAGCACGGCGGCGTCGTTCACCAGGTAGCGGGTCGCGAAGTTGTCGGTGCCGTCCACGATCAGGTCGTAGTCCCGGAAAATGTCCAGCACGTTGTCGGACTCCAAGCGGACCTGGTGCAGGACGACGTTGACGAATGGGTTGATCTCCAGGATCGACTCCTTGGCGCTGACCGCCTTCGGCTTGTCGATGTCCGACTGGCCGTGGATGACCTGCCGCTGCAGGTTGGACTCGTCCACGATGTCGAAGTCGACGATGCCCAGCGTGCCGACACCGGCGGCAGCGAGATAGAGCAGCGCAGGTGAACCCAGTCCGCCGGCACCGATGACCAGCACCCTGGCGTTCTTGAGCCGCTTCTGGCCGTCCATGCCGACGTCCGGAATGATGAGGTGGCGGCTGTAGCGCGCGATCTCATCTTTGGTCAGCTCGGCAGCTGGTTCTACCAGCGGGGGAAGCTGGGTGGCGCTCGCCATGTGACTCTCCTGTTCACGCAGTGCGTTCGGCCAACGCGGGGGGTCGTGCGGTCATTCTCCAACCGTGTAACGCATCGAGGCGCACGGGGCTTCCCGTCAGCCTCGCGGAAACGGCCACGCATTGAATCGACAGGTCAAACCGTTGGCTGGCACCACGCCGCCTGGATCCAGTGCGGCGATGTCATTGTTCACTGTGCTCAGAGTCTGTTGCATCATGACCGGCGCGAGCCCACCGTTGGAGCCGCACGGCTGGTGCTGGGCGAAGCCGATACCGTGGCCCACTTCGTGGTTGATCGCGTACTGCCGGTAGGAACCGATGTCGCCCTGGAAGGCGGTCGCGCCACGAATCCAGCGGGCCGCGTTGATCACCACCCGGCCGATGCCACTGTTGTAGCAGGACACGTCGAGCTTGATCGTGTAACCACACACATCGCGCGCCGTCGTCGGTGTGGACAGTGAGATGCGAAACGACGGTTGGCCCGTGTTGATCCGGCGGAAAGCGAAGCGCGGATCGTGGGTCCAGCTCTTGGGGTTGCCCAGGGTCTCGTCGACCATTCGCGCGAAGGACTCCTCACCGCCGAAGGACGAGGTGTCCATCCCGTCCTCGACGTCCACGGTGTACGTGGACACCGCCTGGGTGCCGGTGCCGACCTGCGGTGTGGTTCCGGGGATCACGTGCCACGTCTTGGTGGAGACATCAGGAATCGGACCGCCGGTGGGCAGCACTCCCGAGGCGACGGACGCGTCGAAGCTGCCGTCCCCGACGGGCGGTGCACCGACGATGGTCGACCCGACCTTGCCGGTGCTCAGCGCACCCAGAGCCGGCTCCTCGTTGGCAGCAGCAGAGCCGGCGGCGGAAGCGGGCTTGTCCGAAGCCGTCGAGGTGGTCGCCACCCCGAAGATCGTCAACGCCGTCGCCACGACGAGCACGGGTATCGCATGGGCGCGCCAGCCATAGGAAGCCACGAACCGGCCGAGGACCGTTCGACGTCGAACCCCCTGGCGGGGCGGACGCTCCGCGCTGCGCGGCCGACCGCTCCCACTGTGGATCGGGTCCCACGAGGCGCGCAGGGGCTGGGTGCGCTCCGGGCGGGGGGCGCCTGCCAGTCGCTGGGGCGATCGGCGCCGGTCACCCGGGCTCCGATCCATGCCGCGTGCGGCGACCTGGCGCCCGTCTTCTCGGCGAGGATCCGCCTGGCGCCCAACTCCTCGGCGCACGCCCCCGCCGGGCGCGCCCCATTCGCCCCTGTCGGATGATCGACTCACGGGGTCAGGGTGCCACAACATCTACGCGAGAGCACCCAACGCCACGCGACGGTGCTCACCATTGCCCGGCTTGCACTTCGTCGAGCATCGCTCGCACTGCGCGGCCCACGGCCATTGGCCTTTCCATCTGCGCCACGTGCCCCACCCGATTGAACACCAGCAGCCGGCTCCGCCCGATAGCCGCGACGAGCCGCGGGGCCCGATCGACACTGACCAGCCGGTCCTGCGTACCCCACACCACCAGGGTGGGGACCTGCACCTGAGTCGCAATCGACCAGAGCGACTTTCCGGGAACCGTCACCCAGGACTGCAGGATCGAGCGGAAGGACTTGCCGAGCGCCTGGTCCGCCCACGACTGGTCACTGCGCTCCCCCGTCTCCCGCACGGCTGCGGCGATCTTCTGCTCGGGGACGGCGGCAGGGTCGGCGAAGCACAACCGGATCATCTGCTCGGCTCGCTCTTCCGCAGGTGTGTTGGCCAGCTGGTTGCGGACCCGTCGCCCGATGAACGGAAGAAAGGCCAAGGGCAGGCGGATGTCCGACACCCGACGCGGGTCCGGCCGCAGGTCCGGCACTGCCGGCGATACCAAGGTCAAGGTGGTCACGAGGTCAGGACGGCGAGCGGCCACCATCAGGGCGACGGCACCCCCCATCGAGTTGCCGAACAGGTGCGCAGGACCGCGCTGCTCCAGATAGGCGATGACCAGCCGTGTACAGGCCTTCAACGAGTAGTCACCGTCGACGGGCGGGGCGGACAGCCCGAAGCCTGGGAGGTCGATCGCATACCCGGGCATCAGCGGAGCGAGCACCCCGGCGAGATCGGTCCAGTTGGTGGCCGAGCCGCCCAGACCGTGCACATACACCGCCGGCGTCGCTGAACTCGGCCCCGGGGTGGTGCGCACGTGGATGCGGTGCTTGCCGACTTCTTCGGTCTCACCCGGCCAGGACGTCCGGGCATCATCCACCGCCCCCAACGCGTCTTCGGAGGGCGAGGCCACGACGGACGTCTCCACAAGAGGTGTCTCGTCCATACCCACAGGATGCGCTACCGCGGATCCTCACGCAGAATCGACCCGCGGCGAATCGGCGAGTGCACAAGCTCTGGCTACTCGCTAGTAACGTGTTCCATAACGGCAGACGAACGCGGCCCGACCAACTGCAATGCGGAGGAGGTGCGATGACTGACGTCACCGCGCACCAGACCAGAGCCACACCCTCGAACTCGCCGGTCCCGCGGCGGAATGCTCGCCTGCCGCGGACGGCCCGGCGCGCCCAGTTGATGGCTGCGGCCCGCGACGTCTTTGTCAGTCGCGGTTACCACGCGACGGGCATGGAGGAGATCGCCCTCCGTGCCGGCGTCAGCAAACCTGTTCTGTACCAGCACTTTCCCGGCAAGCTCGATCTCTACCTCGACCTGCTGCACAGCTACGTCGACGACTTGGTGCGGCTTGTTCGTGAGGCCCTCAACTCCACAACGGACAACAAGCAGCGCGTGCACGCCGCCGTGGCCGCCTACTTCGACTTCATCGACGCGGACGGTCAGGGCTACCGGCTGGTGTTCGAGTCGGATCTGCTCGGCGAGCCGTCGGTGCAGCAACGGGTGGACCGTGGGACCGAGCAGTGCATCGACGCGGTGACCGAAGCAGTGATGACCGACGCCGGGCTCGACCCGCACCGGGCGCGCCTACTGGCCGCCGGCTTGGTCGGCGTGAGCCAGGTCGGTGCGCGGTACTGGTTGGGATCCGACCGTCCGGTTCCCAAGAGTGAAGCCATCGAGATCATCAGCTCGCTCGTCTGGGGTGGGGTCGCACACCTGCCGCTGCAGAACGGGCAGGAACGCGACGCCACCCCCGATGTGACCACTTCCGATCCCGTTGCCCCCGACGACGAGGGCTCCTAGCCTGTCTAAGCGGCGCCGAACCCGACGCGTCGAACATCGGCGGGGCCGATCTCGACGTAGGAGATCCGCGAGGACGGCAACACGTACCTGCGGCCCTTTTCGTCAGTGAGCGTGAGGACGCCGGTACGGTCTCCTTCGAGCGCCGCGTTGACCAGATCCTGGACCTCATCAGGTGTCTGGCTGCTGGTCACCAACAGCTCACGCGGGCTGTCTGCAACGCCGATCTTGACCTCCACGGGAAACCTCCGAGCCGAGTGCGGATACCTACTGCCCGAAGGCTAGTGCAGCCCGGCGGACGCCGACGCCGGGACCACTGTGCTGAGAGCGAACAGCCGAGCCGGCTGGGCCTGAGCGTGGACTAACCGAGGCCCAGTGCCGCCATGCGCCTGGTGTGCTGGTTCTGCAGGCGGCGAAACAGGGCAGCGAGGCCGGCAAGTCCAGAGGACCCGGTGATGATCAGCGTGGCAAGATCGTCACGCTGGGCGACGATGTGCTGGGCCTGCGTCACCGCCTCACCGAGCAGTCGGCGTCCCCACAGGGTCAGCCGTGCCTGCACCGCGGGGTTGGCCGCGCACGCTGCGCTCACCTCGCGCTCGGCGAAGACCGAATGACCGGTCTCCGCGAGCACCGCATGAACCGTCGACTCCGTGTCCGCGTCCAGTCCGCCCGCGATCTCTCGATAGAAGTCCGCGGCCAGGCCGTCGCCGACATAGGCCTTGACCAGAGACTCGAGCCACGACGCGGGCGCCGTGGACGCGTGATAGGCGTCGAGCGGCGCGATGAATGGCTCCATGGCCGCCTGTAGCGAAACGCCGCGCGCGTCGAGAAAGTGATCGATCAGCTCGAAGTGACCCATCTCGGCAGCGGCCATCGAGGCCAACGCGGCGCGACCGGCGAGGGTGGGCGCGGTGCGTGCGTCGCTGGCGAGCCGATCGAAGGCGGAGAGCTCGCCATACGCCAACACGCCCATCAGGTCCACCACGCCAGGGTGAACGACGGCAAGGTCGGGGTGCTCGGCAGTGCTCATGGGCGGCAAGCCTAGACGGGGCTCCTGCTGACGGCCTGCCGCAGGGGATCTACACAGTGAGCCCCAAAATGTGGTGTAGCGGCTACCATGTAGTTGAGCACGCCGCGACATGCTGCTGCTCAGAACCTGTGCGCGCACCAGCCTCCCCTCACCGCCGCGCCTCGCCGGAGCCGAATGTTTCGGCTGCCGCAGCGGGGGCGCCACACGAGTGGAACCGGGTCTGACCAAGATCCGTCGCGTGCGTGCTGGCCCGAGAGAGGCACGACCCCTGAGTACTTCACAGAGCTCCACGACCGGCACCACCCCTGCCACCGACCCGGTAAGCCTCGAGCACAGCCCCGACGGCGTGCCTGCAGTCGACGACGTCTCCCATCCTCTGGTCGGTGATGCACCGGTTGCTCCCGAGGCGCCGACCTTCGCTGAGCTGGGTGTGCGCCCGGAGATCGTCCGAGCGCTGACCGAGGCCGGCATCGAGCGCACCTTCGCCATCCAGGAACTCACCCTCCCGCTCGCCCTGGCCGGCGACGACCTCATTGGCCAGGCCCGCACCGGAATGGGCAAAACCCTCGGGTTCGGTGTTCCCCTGCTGCACCGCATCAGCACCGACGGCTCGGGCACCACGACGCTGGACGGCACTCCGCGCGCCCTGATTGTCGTGCCCACCCGCGAGCTCTGCCTGCAGGTCACCCAGGACCTCAAGGACGCCGGAAAACACCTGGGCGTGCGCGTGCTGTCGATCTACGGCGGGCGTCCGTACGAACCCCAGATCGCCGCCCTCCAAAAGGGAATCGATGTCGTCGTCGGCACGCCCGGACGGCTGCTCGACCTGGCACAGCAAGGACACCTGGTGCTGGGCAAGGTCGGTGTGCTCGTGCTGGACGAGGCCGACGAGATGCTCGACCTCGGGTTCCTCCCCGACATCGAGCGCATTCTGCGCATGGTGCCGGACAAGCGGCAGACCATGCTGTTCTCCGCCACGATGCCCGGCCCCATCATCACCCTGGCGCGGGCCTTCCTGACCCAACCGACTCACATCCGCGCCGAGGAACCCGACTCCTCCGCCGTGCACGAGCGCACCACCCAGCACGTCTACCGCGCCCACGCGATGGACAAGGTGGAGATGGTGGCCCGGGTACTACAAGCACGCGAGCGCGGCCTGTCGATGATCTTCACCAGGACCAAGCGCGGCGCTCAGAAGGTGTCCGACGAGCTGGCTGACCGCGGGTTCGCCGTCGGGGCAGTGCACGGCGACCTCGGCCAGGGTGCCCGCGAGCAGGCGTTGCGGGCGTTCCGGACCGGCAAGATCGACGTTCTCGTCGCCACGGACGTGGCCGCTCGCGGTATCGACGTCACCGATGTCACGCACGTCATCAACTACCAGTGCCCTGACGACGAGAAGACCTATGTGCACCGCATCGGGCGCACCGGCCGCGCAGGCAAGACCGGCGTCGCCCTCACCCTCGTCGACTGGGACGATCTGCCCAAGTGGCAGCTCATCGACAAGGCACTCGGCCTCGAACAACCGGAGCCGGTGGAGACCTACTCCAGCTCCGAGCACCTCTACACCGAGATGGACATCCCCGCGGGGGTGACCGGGCGGCTACCACGAGCGGGCCGGACACGGGCAGGGCTCGATGCCGAACAGGTCGAGGACCTCCCCGCCGCCCGTGGCTCCCGCAAGAGCGACGAGCGTTCCGGCGGTCATCGTGGCGGCCATCACGAGCAGGACACCAAGCCGAGCACCGGACGACGTGGCGGGCCGCGCAAGCGGACGAGGAGCGGATCCGGCAACACGCCGGCGGGCGCTGCAGACGCTGGTGGCAGCGACACCGGCACCCCGACTCCGGAAGCCTCGGCGTCCGGTTCGACCGACGCTCCACGGCGTCGACGGCGTCGACGCGGCGGTTCCTCGGGTGGCGCCTCGGGTGAGGGCGCCTCCTCCACGGGGACCCAGGCGCCAAGCAGCTCCACCAGCACGGACTGATTCGGCCTCGTGCTCGCACCGGAGCGGCGTTCGCGGCCTGACCTCATTGCAGCCGCCGCGGTCGTGCTGGTCGTTGTCGTGCTGGTCGTGGTCATGTGGGCACGCAGCGAAGCTCGGTCCACGACGTCCGTCCAGGCGGCGACGCCTGCCACACCGCTTGTCGGGGCCACCTCGGTTCCGACATCACTGACCCAGATATGGCAGGCGCCCTCGGCTGCGACCGTGGCGCCCGTGGTGGTGGGCGGCGGCGTCGTCACTGCCGACGGCTCAGAGGTGAGTGGGCGCAACCCGGCGAGCGGAGACGTGTTGTGGCACTACTCCCGCGACCTTCCCCTGTGCGCTGCCACCGGGGAATGGAACCGGGCGGTGGCGGTCTACCGCTCGGGTAGAGGGTGCAGCGACGTGACGTCGCTGGAGGGCTCCACCGGTGCTCGCGGGCCTCAACGCGACAGCGAGGCCGACAGCGCGGTCGCACTCGCGGGCAACAGCACCTACTTGGCCTCCGTCGGCTCGTCCCGGATGGAGGTGTGGCGATCAGATCTGGTGCGCACCTTGGAGTTCGGCGCCGTCCACGCTCCGGTCAACCCAAATTCGCAGCCGCGGACCGGATGCACGTTGCGGTCGGTCGCAATGTCTGCGCAGCGCATCGCGGCGGCGATGTCGTGTCCGGGTGATCAGGGCGACCGACTGTCCTTGCTCGACCCCTCCCCGGAGGACCCGACGAAGCCCACGGAGCGCGGGTCTGCACTGCTCGGTACCACCGGCGCCCGGGTGATCGCGGTGACCGCCGAACGGACTGCGGTGTACCTGCCGGGTGCCGATCCGCGAATCGCGCTCTATGACAACTCCGCCACGCTGCTGAGCTCCTTCCCGCTGGCCGATGCCGCATTGGCCCCGGCGCCAGACGCCACGCACGAGTTGGTGGAGGCCACGACCGCCACTGCTTCTGTGGTCACCTGGTGGACCGGCTCGGCTGTGGTGGCGCTGAGCGCGGACGAGCTG
The DNA here is from genome assembly GCA_017882745.1 of Mycobacteriaceae bacterium. Taxonomy (GTDB): domain Bacteria; phylum Actinomycetota; class Actinomycetes; order Mycobacteriales; family Mycobacteriaceae; genus X156. The sequence goes on from JADGOX010000314.1 coordinate 8,177, forward strand.
ACGATGAGATGGAGCTTGCCCAAAGCCCTGGGACCGGGCGCGGAGATGGCTGGGGAGCTGCTGGTTCCCGTGCCGGGAGGCATCGCGGGAATCTCCTCAGCCACCGGCAGCCTCGTGGCCACCATCCCCGTTGATCGTGGGAACTCGTCTGTCCGGCGCGCCATCGAGCTCTCGGTCGCCGGAGGCGTGGTGCTCGAACAGCGCGGGGGCACCGTCACCGCACTGAAATGACGCGGGACGGTCAGCTGACGTCCGCGGTCCGCAGCTCGGCGCCGGTGTCCCAGTGCGCCAGCAGGTTTGCCGCCAGCTCCCGGTACGCCTCCGCGCCCTTGTTCTTCCGGCCGGTGAGCACCGAACTGCCGGACGCAGAAGCCTCGGCAAAGCGCACGGTGCGGGGTATCGGCGGGGCCAGGAGCGGCAGCTGGTAGCGGTCAGCGACATCGGCCAGCACGTCCCTGCTGTGGGTGGTGCGCGCGTCGTAGAGCGTGGGCAGCACCCCCAACAGCCGCAACTCGGGGTTGGTGATGGCCTGCACGTCGGCCACGGTACGCAGGAGCTGGCCTACCCCGCGGTGGGCGAGAGTCTCGCACTGCAGGGGCACGAGCACGGCATCGGCCGCGGTGAGTCCGTTGAGGGTGAGGACTCCCAGCGAGGGCGGGCAGTCGATGAGGATCACGTCAAACTCCGCCGACACCGGGGCCAAGGCCCGCTTCAGCGCGAACTCTCGGCCCGCCCTCATCAACAGCATCGCCTCAGCTCCGGCGAGATCTATGGTGGCGGGAAGCAGACGCGGGCCCTCCGCAGTGTCCAGCAGCGCTTGCGCCGCAGGAACATCACCGAGCAGTACCTCGTGCACCGAGCCCGTGAGCACATCCGGATCGTGCCCGAGTGAGAAGGTCAGACAACCCTGCGGATCAAGATCGACGAGCAACACCTTGCGGTCGGCAGCCGCAAGTGCTGCTCCCAGGGAAGCCACAGTGGTTGTCTTGGCCACGCCGCCTTTTTGATTGGCTACCGCCAGGGTGAAGGTCACTGGCAAATTGTGGCACGCCGCACACGTTCGGCGCTGGTCCCGCGCCTCGCAGTGGCGCGCGTCTCG
>JADGOX010000315.1 GCA_017882745.1 Mycobacteriaceae bacterium
GACGCGCTGGCGGCGCGGCTGTCTCCGCTTGCCCACGCCGACCGTGACGCTGCCCGGGTCCTCGACGCACTCGACGCCACCGTTCGCCAGCTCAACGAGCATGCCGCTCACACCCCGTCGGTGCCGGCTCCCGCGGCCGTGGTAATCAGAATCGACGACGCGCTCGCCGAGCAACCCCTCCCTGCAACACAGCCTCGCCCACCGACAAACGTCGCGGCAGCACGGGCCAAGCGCCCTCGCGCCAGCTACCTGGGCATCGGTGTGCTTGCGACAGCTGCCGCCGCGGCCGGCGTGTTTGCCCTCAGCGCTGGGCTGGGATCACACGACCTTTCCGGGACGCCCCGGGCCAACGGTCCGCAGGCACCGGTACGAGCCGGGACCGCGCCTCCAACAGCCGCATCATCCGCGGCGGCTACCCCACTCGACCTGGGTTCTGGTGCGCCCGGACCGCAAGCACTGACGGCAATCGGAAAAGAGGACCTCGGCCCGCTGAGCGACAGGGCGGCCTTGGGCGGGTGCCTGCAAGCCAACGGCATTGCCCCCAACTCGCAGCTGATCGGCGCGTCTCAGGTGACCCTCAACGGCCGGCGAGGCATCCTCCTGTTGCTGCCGACCGGGCGCGCGGCCGTGTTCACGGCGCTGGTGGTCGGCCCTGAATGCTCGGCCCAGAATCCAGCCACGCGAAGCCGCGTGGAGATTGGCGCGCGCTGACGCCGGCGGGCACGTAGACAAAGCACCAGCGTCCCGCGATCAGATCCACGGTCCCGCTCCTGATATGCCCCGGCCGCTCAACGGACCGCCCAGGCTGGTGGACCTGTAATGTGTGAGTCGGTGCATATGTCCTTTGACGCCTCATTGTGGACGTTTGTGCCTACGCCTCTCCGTTCACGTTCGCGAGGTGCCACCCCCCAATCTGGACATGACGTGCAGGCCATGCGGACCTACGGAACAACCATCGGCAGCATCGTGTTGAATCGTGAGCACGTGAGACGAATACCTCCAGGAGACGCACATGCCCGATTCGCCAGACTCTTCCGATATCCGTGACGTCATCGTCATCGGCTCCGGACCAGCCGGGTACACCGCTGCGGTCTACACCGCGCGAGCACAACTCGAGCCCTTGGTGTTCGAGGGCAGCCAGTTCGGCGGCGCCCTGATGACGACCACCGAGGTTGAGAACTTTCCCGGCTTTCGCGAGGGCATCATGGGCCCCGCCTTGATGGAAGAGATGCGCGAGCAGGCTAAGCGCTTCGGTGCTGAGCTGCGCGCCGAGGACGTCGAGTCGGTCGATCTCTCCGGTCCGATCAAGACGGTGTTCGCGAATGGCACTGCGTACCGCGCCCGGTCGGTGATCCTCGCGATGGGAGCTGCCTCGCGGTACCTCAATGTGCCCGGTGAGCAGTCGCTGCTCGGCCGCGGGGTCAGCTCGTGTGCCACCTGCGACGGATTCTTCTTTCGCGACCAGGACATCGCTGTGGTGGGCGGCGGCGACTCCGCGATGGAGGAGGCAACGTTCCTCACCCGTTTTGCCCGGTCGGTCACTCTCATCCACCGTCGGAACGAGTTCCGCTCCTCCAGGATCATGCTGGAACGTGCGCAGCAGAACGAGAAGGTCCACTTCCGCACCAATGCGGCCGTCACCGAGGTCCTCGGAGAGGGCACCGTAGCCGGCCTGCGGCTCCGTGACACGGTGACCGGCGAAGAGAGCACCCTCGACGTCACCGCAATGTTCGTCGCCGTGGGGCACGACCCGCGCAGCGAGCTTGTTCGCGGTCAGGTGGAGGTGGACGACGCCGGATATGTCACCGTGCGCCCCGGGAGCACCGCGACATCGACGGACGGAGTCTTCGCGGCTGGAGACCTGGTGGACCACACCTACAGGCAGGCCATCACCGCAGCGGGCACAGGATGCGCGGCCGCCATCGACGCCGAACGCTGGCTGGCAGAGCACGCCAGCGACTCCGAGAACGCCGCACGCGCAAGCGAACTCGTCGGGGGCGGCTACAGCCCCTTACACACCAGCACCCCAGCCTGAGTTACCCTCCGTCGCCCTGACTTGACCTGCACGACCCACCAGAAGGAGCTTCCATGTCTGCACCGATTACCGTCACCGATGCCAACTTCGCCGACGAGGTCCTGGGCAGCAGCAAGCCAGTGCTCGTCGACTTCTGGGCCAGTTGGTGCGGGCCGTGCAAGATGGTGGCGCCGATTCTCGAGGAGATCGCCAACGAGCACGGCGACAAGATCACCATCGCCAAGATGGACATCGACGCCAACCCGTCCATTCCCCGGGACTACCAGATCATGTCCATCCCGACGCTCATCCTCTTCCAGGACGGCAAGCCGGTGAAGCAGATCGTGGGGGCCAAGCCCAAGGCGGCCCTGCTGCAGGATCTTTCCGGCGTCATCTGATCAACCAAGGGCACCGCCTGCGCTGACCGCTCACCGGTGGCATCATGCAGGTCCTACATGTGTCGTGATGGCTGAATGCGTACCAGATACGGGTTTGTGGCGCGTTGTGACACTCTCACATGAGATCCTGAACGTCACTGACCATCTCTAGAAAGGGTCCTGCATGCAGCTCCTCCGGCTCGGCGACACTGGCGCCGCGGTAGCCGAGGTATGTGCGGCACTGGTCGACCTCGGCCACTTGCCCATCAGTGCAAGCAAGCCCATCTTCGACCGTTCGGTCGACCATGCCGTCCGCGCATTTCAGCAACACCGCGGACTCATCGTCGACGGGATCGTGGGAAGTGCGACGTACCGCGCCCTCAAAGAGGCTTCGTACAAGCTCGGGGCGCGGACCCTCATCTACCAGCTCGCGGCTCCGATGTCGGGTGATGACGTCGTTACCCTGCAAACGCGTTTGCTCGAGCTGGGCTTCAATTCCGGTCGGCCAGATGGCGTCTTCGGTCCCCAGACGGACAATGCCCTGCGCAGCTTCCAATGCGAGTGCGGCGTCACCGGTGATGGCATTTGCGGGCCGGAAACCCTTCGCGCGCTGGGATACCTCGCCCGGATGGCCTCTGGCGGGTCACCCCACCGCATACGCGAGGAGGAGGCCGTCCGGCTGTCCGGGCCTCAGCTGCGCGGTAAGCGGATCGTGATCGACCCCGGACACGGCGGTGACGACCGCGGAGTGTCCGCCAGTGCCTACGGGGTCGATGGTCTGGGTGCTGAGCTTGCTGAGGCTGATGTCGTCTGGGACTTGGCCTGCCTACTTGAGGGACGGCTTGCGGCTACCGGCGTGGAGACCTTCCTCTCCCGCCCCAAGCACGCGAACCCACCGGCCAGCGAACGTGCGGCGTTCGCCAACTCGTGTGGTGCGGATCTACTCATCTCCCTGCACACCGACGCCAACGCTTCACCGCAGGCACAGGGGGTCGCCAGCTTCCATTTCGGCAGCAGCGACGGGGCGAACTCCACCATCGGCGAGATGCTGGGGGGGTTCATCCTGCGGGAGATCGTGGCGCGGACCGGCATGCAGAACTGCCGCAACCATGGACGCACGTGGGACTTGCTGCGACTCACCAAAATGCCTGCAGTGCACCTGGAGCTGGGTTACCTCTCCAACGGTGCTGACAGTGAGGTGCTGGCACAACCCCGCATGCGTGATGCCATCGCCGAGGCGCTCGTTGTTGGAGTCAAGCGGTTGTACATGCTTGGCGTCGACGACCAGCCCACCGGGACTTTCACCTTTGAGGGGCTACTCGCCGACGAAATGAGCGGCTGAGACGCTCGTCTGAGTTGTGGTCGCGTGCACCGGCGCGCTGGGGACGGAGCCGATCGTGACACTCCCCAGGAGTCGATCGAGGGCGGCCTCGACGTCTTCCTTCCAACTTATTGCGGAACGTAACTCCAGCCGTAACCGGGGCCAACGCTCGTGGGGTCGCACAGTCTTGAAACCCACGCTCAGGAGAAAGTCGGCCGGAATCACGCAGGAGCGCCGCCCAGCATCCATCGACTCTGGCGCTCCGGCATCACCGAACGCCTCGATAGCGCGCACCCCGCGCTTGGTCAGCTCTTTGGCTACCGACTGCACCAAGACTCGACCAAGTCCACCGTGTTCGAAACCTTCCACCACACGCAACGCGGTGAGTAGGACGGCATCGGGACTCACCGGCGAGGTGGGGAAAGCGACAGCTCTTGGCACCGCGCTCGGCGGTGCATACATTGCGTATCCCGCAGGAACCCCGTCCACTGAGATCGTCTTGCCGCAAGAACCCCACTCCAGTAGAACGCCCGACACCCAGGCCTCCTTCTCGATGTCGGTCTGCCCGTACTTCTCCGCTTCCGCGAGGACGTGCGGAGCAAGCTCCCAGAAGACGCAGTGCCGGCAGTCGGAAGGAAGATGGTCAAGTGAATCGAGAGTCAGACTTGCGACACGGCGCGACACGGCGTTACTCAGCCTCCATGGTGGCGTGCAGCGGGCCGATGTGCGGCTTCTGCAAAATGGACTCACTCTCAGGATAGGTCAGGTCGAGGTAGCGAGGCGAATGATGTCCGCTGTGTCAGATGACACGAAACCCTGCATCAGGTTTCACGTGAAACACGCTATCCCACAACATTATTCGACCTCCCGATTTCCAAGGGGAGCCGAATTAGGGGCACCTTCATCACAGTGACGAATAGACCGCATGTCCCCGGATGGGCCAGATTCGGCCTATCCCGACTGCACTGTCGCCATCAATGCGACGATGCGTTCGAGATCGTCCACGGAGCCGAATTCCACGACAATCTTGCCTTTACGCTTACCTAGGCTCACAGTTACCTTGGTATCGAAACTGTCGGAGAGGCGTTCGGCAACGTCCTGCAAACCCGGCATCTGTATCGGTCGGTGGGATGCAGCAGCAGGGGACGCAGTAGGTGCCTCAGCATCCCGCCGCGCGACAGTCACCGCTTCCTCGGTTGCCCGCACCGATAGGCCCTCCGCGACAATCCGCATGGCGAGCTCTTCCTGGGCCGCAGGGTAGCCTTCCATCGAGAGCAGCGCCCGCGCGTGGCCTGCCGAGAGAACGCCAGCGGCCACACGGCGCTGAACCGGCACCGGCAGCCGGAGCAGTCGGATCGTGTTCGTGACGACCGGACGAGAGCGACCGAGCCGGCTTGCAAGCTCATCATGCGTCACGCCGAACTCTTCCAACAGCTGCTGGTACGCCGCTGCTTCTTCCAGCGGGTTGAGCTGAACCCGGTGAATGTTCTCCAACAAAGCATCCCGCAACATTGCGTCATCAGCGGTATTGCGAATGATCGCGGGGATGGTATCCAGACCTGCGGCCTGCATTGCCCGCCAGCGGCGCTCGCCCATCACCAGCTCGTAATGTCCGGGAGAGTCCTCCCGGACAACGATCGGCTGCATCAGACCGAACTCTCGTATCGAGTGCACCAGTTCGGCGAGCGATTCCTCATCAAACACCTGACGTGGCTGCCGGGCATTCGGACTGATATCCGCAGTCCGAAGCTCCCGGTAGACCGCACCCACGGGGCTCGCCTCGTCAACGTCCGCAGACCGGTCCACGTCAGTGGTCTCGACCGCTGACGATATCTCGGCAGTCGCGACCCTCTCGCTATCACGCGCTCCGAACATCACGTCCGCAGCTGCGGAACCGAGCCGGGGTCCCTCGGTGGGCCCATTGGGAATGAGGGCGGCAAGACCGCGACCCAGGCCACCCCGTCGCTGCTGACTCATCGTCGTTCTCCCTGGTCGTTGGCGAATCCCTCGCGGGACCTTTCCTGGCTGGACGAGCTTGGAGATGCGGGAACTTCATCGGGCACGCTCACCGACGGATTCAACGTGATGTCCCCGCGCGCGCCGAACTCACGCCCCGCATCGAGGTAGCTCATCGCACCGCGAGAGCCCGGATCGTAGGAAAGCACCGTCTGTCCGTAACCAGGCGCTTCGGACACCTTCACGCTGCGCGGGATCATCGTCTGGAGAACAACATCACCAAAATGGTTCCGCACCTCCTCGACTACCTGGTCGGCGAGCCTCGTCCGACCGTCATACATCGTCAGCAGGATGGTCGACACGTGCAACTCAGGGTTGAGATGGGCCTGCACCAACTCGATGTTGCTCAGAAGCTGGCCCAGCCCCTCAAGCGCGTAGTACTCGCACTGGATCGGGATAAGGACCTCTGGTGCTGCCACCAGAGCGTTCACCGTCAGCAGTCCCAGTGACGGGGGGCAGTCAATGAGCACAAAGTCAACGCCAAGTTCCTCGAGAACCTTGGCATCCAAGGCCCGCTTCAATCGACCCTCACGAGCAACGAGTGACACCAGCTCAATCTCAGCACCAGCGAGGTCAATGGTTGCGGGCACACACAGTAGGTTCTCCGAGTGCGTGCTCGTCTGGATCGCGGCTCGCAATGGCATCTCGCCGAGCAGCACCTCATAGATCGACGGGGTCCCGGAATGATGGGGGACTCCGAGAGCCGTACTCGCATTCCCTTGCGGATCCAGGTCCACCACGAGCACCGTGATGTTGTGCAGAGCTAGCGCCGCGGCGAGGTTTACCGTGCTCGTCGTCTTCCCGACTCCACCCTTCTGGTTCGCGACCGTGATGATGCGGCAATGATCTGGCCGGGGGAGTGACTCACCTCCCGGATGTTGAACCCTCGTTGCGCGGGCGGCGGCTGCACCAATCGGAGTGTCCTCCTCGGTACTGTCCGGTCGCAGCACCAAGCCGGCCCCCTGTGTCACCTCGGCAGGAGTCTGTGACACAGACTGCCCCGTTTCACGTGAAACATCTGCGGGGGTTTCACGTGAAACATCTGTAGATCCGACATCGGTGATGTCCTCATCAATCTGCCGTGCCATCAATGCTCCTCTGTCAATCAGAATCGAAACCCGTCACACGCGAGCACGCACACGGCCAACTGTCACTGTATTCAACCCGCGCGACTGACAACAGCCAGGCAGCCGAATACCTCAGACCACTTCCTTCGACTGCCACCCCGTTCGACGAAACCGTCCCGTCCTGGCTCTGGGCGAATCCCTCACGTGCGTCATTCGACGTTGAGGACCCGTGAGTCTGCTGGGATTCTGGTTGCCGAGACACAGTCATAGATGAGCACCCTCGAGCCATTGCCGAGCCTATCCGTTCGGAGCGTGCTCCTGCGAGCGACTTGTTCAACTAAGTCCGAATACTGGGTGGTCACCGTCCGTCCGAACCCTCCGTCGGTACTTGGACAGACCTCACAATCCAGGATGACCCCCGGCGGCCGGCTTGCGGTATCACCCGGGCGCGGGTGACAGCGTCAGGGTCGCAGCGGATTCCTGATGCACCGTCGACCTGTGAGTGCGCACCCGGTGGGGTGAAAGTCGATGCGTTCGAGATGCGGATCCAATGGTTCCCGACGGACTTCCAGGACATCGTGGCGACGGTGATCGCCAAGCGCATCCGCCGGCAGCACTCCTCGTCGGCAAAGGGCGGGGGCCGCGCAGCTGCGGACGTTCCACCCCCAGGCGAACCCGCCAAACGAACCAGGCATGTAGCCGGAGGGATTGTGCAGTGTCAACTGCATTTCGCCGCGAATGTCAACGCCGTGGGGGAGAAGACTCCAGCTGATCCGCCGGTCTTGACGATGATCACCGCATTCTTGGCGTTCATCATGTCACTCCGGGTGTTCTCGCGGAACACGGCGGCCTGACCGCTGGGAGGTGGCGGATGTTGTCCGGGTACAGGGGAGTACCCAACGCGGACTTACGCCCGTTGCGCCGCACCGACTGTCATCCCCACGTCCGCTTCGCCGACCACGGCGCCGGCATGGGGGTGTGGCCGCCGAGTTACGCACCGCTCACCAAGCCCGCACCTCAGCCATCGGCGGCCCGAACCGTCCGGCAGCCAGCGGGATCTTGACCGGCGGGAACCACAAGTCGCACTGCGCCTGGTCCCCGGGACGGTACTCGAGCCGGTCCGCCGGATCCCGGGGCGCGTACTCCACCCGCAGCCCGGCGACACGCTTACGGAACCACGACCTCGACCCGTGCCAGCCGACGCGCTCGGCCAACACCGACGCGGGGATGCGCGGGAACTCCGCCAGCAGCTCCCGCACCCGGGGCTCACACTCGTCGAACCGTGACGGGCCTGCGGCCCGCACATACTTCGGTGGCCCATCCGCGGCCACGGCCCGTGCGACGGTATCCCTCGCAACACTCAGATGCTTCGCGATCGCCCGAATCGACATGCCCTGACTCGCATGCAGATGCCGGATCTCTGCCCAGTCCTCCACTGTGATCACCCATCCATCGTGGTTGGGTGGCCTACTTTTCAAAGAGCACTACTGGCCTAGTTTTCGAGGAGCGCTGACCGACATGGACTCGCGGTCGCTGAGCACGACCGCGGCGCGCCTGCACGTGAACGGCGAGGCCAATTCTCTGGCCCGCGAACTCAAGGCCCAGGTAATCGCCGCGACGGTCACCGACCCGGGAGATAAGGCTCCTGAATGGAGCCAGCCGTGTAAGGAGGACCTCGCTGCCGCACTGGCAACAGTGCACCTCCCACCGATGTGGACGCTCGAGGCTTTCGCCGTCGCCCATCTCCCGACCGCACCGCGGAAGCTGATCTCGTCTTTGGCGACCATGACGTTCGGCGCACACAACGAGAAAGTGCTCCTTCTCCGCCGGCCCCGAGCGGGCAAGGAATACCTCGCGATCGCCTGGGCCATCTCCGCCGCGGAGGCAACCTAGCTACATGCGTTCAACTCCGCGACCCCTCGACCACGCGCCTGACCGAAGCTCACGCCCACGGACGCCTCGCCGAGGAGCCACGACCGTGAGCGCATCCTTGTGACTGACGATTTCGGCGATCTCCCGCCAGATACGGCCTGGGCGTCGGTGTCTCCGTAGCTCCTCGGGTCCCGCGACAGGATCGGTTCGATCGTGCCGAGTTCACACCTGCTCAGCTCCCGGCAGGCCGAAACCCTCGGTCACGACGTGATCGCTGCCACGACGATGGGCCGCCCCGGTGCGCCACCAGCGGCCATTACCACCGAGGCCGGAAATCACAACACCAACCAGAACGAACCCGAGGGGGATCAATCTTCAATCAGCGAAGGGGGTCATCTGCGGCCCGGCGTTGACAGGCTGGGAACACCGCAAGCCAACGGCCGCCGAAAGAGCATGCGTCGTGGTCGCCACGTGCCGCCTACTGGCACCGGCCGAAGGGCAGCGTGTACACGCTCACCGCAAACCCACACTCGTATTCACCCAGAAAGCCAACGAGCATCGTTCACTGGACCAGTCCAGCGCCAGCAGATCACCAGCAGCCCACAATCGTCCCTCCATGGTTGGGACGTGAACCGTGGAGCGCCCCATCAACGACGGCGGCGGCCCCCAGCCACACGAACTGCCTCAACGACGGTCGTCGCCTGGGTCAATAGTCCGACCCCACACTCCCGCACGACGAGACTGCCACCACCCACCCGCGCAATGGACGAACGATCCCTATCGATCTCCTCAGCAGCCGATCGGCCCTTCAGTGCCAAGACGCGACCGTCCACTCGAGCCAGCGGAAGGCACCAACCCATCAACTTGCCCAGCGGGGCAACTGCGCGTGACACCACGACATCCGCCTCGCCCACCGCTACGTGGGTGGTGCCCTCCTCGGCCCTGCCGCGGTGCACCGTGACATCCAAACCCAACAGCGAAATGGTTTCCTCGAGGAAAGTGGCGCGGCGCAGCAACGGCTCAACGAGCGTCACTCGCAGGTCAGGCCGAGCGATCGCGAGGGGAATCCCCGGCAGCCCCGCACCGCTGCCCACATCAACAACGTCCGCGCCAATCTCAATCAACTCCTGCACCACTACGCAGTTGAGCACATGCCGGTCCCAGATGCGATCGACCTCTCGAGGTCCGATCAATCCCCGCTCAACCCCGACTGTGGTCAATATCTGCGCATACTGCGTCGCGAGAGGAAGTCGCTCACCGAACGCACGCGTGGCCGCCTGCTCTGTCTGCACTACATGCCCCTAGGTTTCACGTGAAACATCGCCACCGATTGTTGGGCATCGTCCTCAAGACCCGAAAACACACTCCGGCCCCCAGCCTTGTCAGGCCGGGGGCCGGAGCACCTCCCACGGGTCACGATCCTGGGAGGACAACCACCCGCCGAGCAGGCTCGGCGCCTTCACTCTCGCTCACGACACCGTCGACAGCCGTTACTGCATCATGCACAATCTTCCGCTCGAACGGCGTCATAGGAACCAACTCCTCACGCACCCCCGACTCACGCACACGCGCAGCCACCGTCGCACCCAACAAGCTCAGCTCCGCACGCCGGTCGGCGCGCCACCCGGCAACGTCAACCATCAGCCGGCTGCGGTCGCCCGTCACCTGCTGGACCGCCAGACGCGTCAGCTCTTGAAGCGCGTCCAGCACCTCACCCTTTCGGCCCACCAACTGCTGAAGGTCAGCCCCACCCTCGATGCTCACCATCGCGCGATCGCCCTCGACGTCAAGATCGATGTCGCCATCGAAGTCCAAAATGTCGAGGAGACGTTCGAGGTAGTCGCCCGCGACGTCGCCTTCCTTAACCAAAAGGTCATCAGACTCTTGGGCCAGCTGCGAGTCTGAATTCACCGCAGCGGCTGACTCGACGGACACCGTCGTCGGGTCAGCCACCTCGGCATCGTTCACGGCCGGTCCGTTCGCTACCACAGTCTCGTTCTCCACGACAGTCATGATCCTCTCGTACAGTCCTGCTGCTCAACGCTTCTTGCGTGAGCCGCGAGTGGACTTGCTCTTGGCGGTATTGGACTGCGCCTTCCCGACCCGTTGTCGACTCGGCTCTCCGCCGGAGGACTTGGGTGTCTTCGGCGTCGAGCCAGTGGACGGCTTGGCGAGATCGACCTCAGGCTGCGATCCGTCTACGGACTCGTCGCCAGCCGTGACGGACTCCGAACCAGCGGCCGTATTCAGCTGGCCCGGTTTGCGTCCCTTCGGATTGTCCGGCCGAGCACCCGGCTTGGGCGCATTGCTCCCGCGGCGCTCGAGGGATTCCTTCTTCTTCGCCTCTTCTTCGAGAGCGATCTTTCCGAAGACGTAGTGCTGCTGAACCAGAGTCCAACCGTTGTTACTCAGCCAGTAGAGCAGGATCGCGACCGGCAGGAACGGCCCGCCGACCAACACACCGAGCGGGAACACCCACAGCACGAGTTTGTTCATCATCGCCGACTGCGGGTTTGCCGCGGCGGTCGCGCTCTGTCGTGAGACGGACGCGCGGGCGGTGAAGTGGGTCGCGACGCTGGCGATGATCATCAGCGGAACGGCGACGAGGGCGATATCCACCTTGTCGACATGCCCGAACGCCGCCAACTGCCCCTGAGTCTGCGTGAGCATCGACGAGAGCGGGGCGCCGAACAGCTTGGCGTCCAGGAAGGAGCGCACGTCGTCCACACTGAAGACATAGTTCGCTGTGTTGCGGTTCTCCTCGATCGTCATGGGTGCGGTGGAGCCCATGAAGGGCACGTGCGCCATCGAACCGGTGCGGTTGAAGGACCGGAGAACGTGGAACAGGCCGATGAACACCGGTGCCTGCAGCAGCACTGGCAGACAGCCCGCCACCGGGTTGAAGCCGTGTTCCTTCTGTAGCTTCTGCATCTCGAGCGCCAGACGCTGTCTGTCACCCTTGTACTTCTTCTGCAGCGCCTTGATCTGTGGCTGGAACTCCTGCATCTGGCGCTGCGTACGGATCTGCTTCACAAAAGGTCGGTACAGCACCGCACGCAGCGTGAAGACGAGGAAGATGACCGACAACGCCCAGCCGATACCGTTGCTCGGTCCGAGCACGGCACCAAAGATCTTGTGCCAGAACCACAGGATCGCCGATACCGGGTAGTAGATGAAGTTCAGCACTGTCCTACTTGCTCCTCGTCTTGGCGCTGCGTGGCCACGCGTTCCCAGATGGGGGTACAGGATCCCACCCACCAGGGTGCCAGGGTGCGCACTTGAGTAGTCGCCACACCGCCAGCCCGGTGCCTCGGACGGCACCGTGCAGGTTCAGTGCTTCCACGGCGTAGCTGCTACAGGTGGGTTCAAATCTGCACGAAGGCAGACGCGTCGGCGAGATCCAGGTCCGGTACAGCTGCACCAGGAAGATGAGGGCGCGCGCTGCCACCGAACGCCGCTGCGTGTGCACGCTCACCCCGCGCTGGGCGCACGTGAGCTGGAAGCAACAGATCCAACGGGAAGGCCAAGCTTGCGCAACGCGGATCGGATATCGGTGTCCAACTCGGCCGAGGTCGCGGTCGAGGAAGAAGCGAGCGCCCGCAGTACCACCCGGGTGCCCGCCGGCAATGTCGGCACGATCGGCTGCATCAAGTGCCGCAGCCTTCGTGAAACACGGTGACGCACAACAGATCCGCCCACTGACTTGCTCACAACGAGGCCCACGCGACTTGACGGGGGCGCATCCGGAACACCTTGGGTTCCCCGCAGCGCATGCACCACGACCCGCGACCTACCGGCGCGCTTGCCCTCCCGCACCACAGCAGAGAACTCGCTGTGATGGGTAAGACGATGCGGCGCCGCCAGCACAAGGAGGCTTAGGCAGTCAGCTCGGCGCGACCCTTGCGCCGACGAGCAGACACGATGGCGCGGCCCGCGCGGGTGCGCATGCGCAGCCGGAAGCCGTGAACTCGTGCGCGACGCCGGTTGTTCGGCTGAAACGTCCGCTTGCCCTTGCTCACGGTTAGCACTCCCTAGCACTTCGATGGTTCAACAATGTCTCAACGCGACTACGCGCCTAGGCGCAGCACAACATCGCCACCTGCGTTGCGGTGACCGCCCGAGACTACGCAGGCCAAACACACTGGTCAAACCAAGCATCAGCAGGTGACCTAGCTCAGACACGCCGGGGACCGTCGGCCCTTGACTTATCGTCCCCCATGCCGGTTAGACCTTGTCAGGTGCTCTCCGACTTGTTAACGTCGGCCATACAAGCTCAATTTGGTGACGGGCGACACATTTGGCCGATCGACCAGCGGTGGCGGCACCGGATTGAGTTGCTGTGGGGACTGAATCAGTGCACGCCGGAACACCTTTCGGTGTTGGGACGATCCGCCATCCCTTACTGCACAGCTGTGGACAACTCTGTGGACGGTAGGACATGATGCGTTCACTCGACGCTTCACCACGTGTGCACCAGTGTCGCCAACAGACGAGGGAATCCAGGAGGACGTTGAGTGACCGAGGACACGCGCGAGCTGCGCTCCGTGTGGGCTGACGTGGTCGCCGAGCTTGGCTCCTTCAGTGACGCAGGCGGGTATTCGTTGTCTGCCCAGCAACGCGCATGGTTGCGGGTGACCCGTCCGGTCGGTTTCGTCAACGGTTTTGCGCTGCTCGCTGCACCTAGTGCCTTCGCGAAGGAAGCCATTGAGCGGGTTTTGCGCACACCGATCACCGATGCCCTCAGTCGCCATCTCGGCAGCGAGGTAGTTCTCGCGGTCCGCGTCGATGACACGGCCGACGGCGCCACGGAAGCAGGAGCACACACCGGTGGTGCGGGCCTGGAAGCACCGTCAGAAGTCAACACAGAGGCCGCCGACCCGGTTGTTGACGATCTTGACGAGGTCGACGAAGAACGTGACGCACTGGCGACGATCCACGAGATCTGGCCGAGCTATTCCACGATGCGCAAACCATCCGGTAGTCCTGCGCAAACCCGGCTGAACACCAAGTACACCTTCGACACCTTTGTGATCGGTGGGTCGAACCGATTTCCGCACTCCGCTGCGGTCGCCGTCGCGGAGGCGCCGGCACGCGCTTACAACCCGTTGTTCATCTGGGGCGAGTCCGGGTTGGGCAAGACCCACCTGCTGCACGCGGTCGGCCACTACACGCAACGCCTCTTTCCTGGTATTCGGGTGCGCTACGTGTCCACCGAAGAGTTCACCAACGACTTCATCAACAGCTTGCGCGACGATCGCAAGGTGGCCTTCCAACACCGCTACCGCGACATCGACGTGCTGCTCGTCGACGACATCCAGTTCTTGGAGGGGAAGGAAGGAACTCAGGAGGAGTTCTTCCACACCTTCAACACACTGCACAACGCCAACAAGCAAATCGTCGTCTCCTCCGACCGTCCGCCCAAACAGCTGGTAACCCTTGAGGACCGCCTCCGGACGCGCTTCGAGTGGGGCCTCATCACCGATGTCCAGCCGCCGGAGCTGGAGACCCGGATCGCCATCCTGCGCAAGAAAGCACAGATGGACGACCTTGCAGCGCCTGACGACGTGCTGGAGTTCATTGCCAGCCGGATCGAGCGCAACATCCGCGAACTCGAGGGCGCTCTCATTCGCGTCACGGCATTCGCCTCGCTCAACCAGCAGGTCGTTGATCTGTCGCTGGCGGAGATCGTGCTGCGTGACCTGATACCGGATGCCGCCAGCCTGGAGATCAACGCCGCGACCATCATGGCGGTGACGGCCGAGTACTTCGGCAACTCCCTCGACGAGCTGTGTGGCCCCGGGAAGACCAGGGCGGTCGCGCAGAGCAGACAGATCGCGATGTACCTGTGCCGGGAGCTGACCGACCTCTCACTACCGAAGATCGGTCAGACATTCGGTGGCCGTGACCACACCACAGTGATGCACGCGGACAAGAAGATCCGCAAGGAGATGGCCGAGCGACGGCGCACCTACGACCAGGTGCAGGAACTCACCGCACGTATTAAGCAGCGCTCGC
Source organism: Mycobacteriaceae bacterium (assembly GCA_017882745.1). GTDB lineage: Bacteria > Actinomycetota > Actinomycetes > Mycobacteriales > Mycobacteriaceae > X156. The sequence continues at coordinate 14,683 of JADGOX010000315.1, forward strand.
GCAGCTAGCTCTGCGAGTTCGCCACGGGACGAGCGGGCGGTGACTGGGTCCGCAGAAGCGGATCCAACGCCTACATCTCATCTGGACGCTCAGGCGGCGCACCCCTGAGTAGACGACCCCACATGTGCAGCTTGCGGGTCGTCTACTCAGGGGTGCGCCGTCCTCCTGGTGTCTTCCTGCGCCCATTTCCGGCATCGGACCCTCACACACACACGGGCACCGCTCACAAGCACCCAGTCGACGGTGCGGGACCCTCAATCGCCACTCCTGACGTGTCCTCGCGTACAAGTCACAGCAACTTGTGGACCGACACGGAGATGAACTGGGCTCGTGTTCTGCAACTTTGCCCACGAATATCGAACCACCAACACCTGTGGACAAGCCTGGGGGTAACTCGGCATAACTGGGGACGGAGACGTGGACGGACACACCGC
>JADGOX010000316.1 GCA_017882745.1 Mycobacteriaceae bacterium
CCGTAGAAAGTACGACCATGCGCCGCCGCGAGCGCGGTCCACTCCGGAATGAGCTGGTCCAGCTGCGCCCCCACTGTGCTGATCACCGCGACGTCATCCTCCGGTGGCACCAGCGGTCGAGCCAGGCGACGCAGCGAAGCTGCGTGGTGAACCCCGGAACCCCCGGCACTCGCCATGTGCTTCGACCCTTCATCATCGAGCGCGACCCTGCCGCCGCGACCCGAATCGTATGGGTTCTCCGGCACATCATCCAGACTAGGCGGACAATTGTCCGATATCGCCGAGTTGCCTGCGCCCCGGGGCACTGGTTCGACATGGCCCTTCCGGCGCTGCGTTCTTGGTTCCTGCCCGTACCGTGATGGAGTCCCAAGGACACAGCCCGCCGTTCGACTGGCACCTGACGAACCTTCGCAACTACGTCAACCAGACCGCCATGGACGTCCCGGCCCTCGCCATCAACGGCAGGACGATCGCCCCACTCGGCGAAGGGACCGGCATGCTGGACCTCTCCGGCGACTACACCTGCTTCCGCTCGGTCTCCGAGCTCGGGACATCGCCGGCCTACACCGTGCTCACCTATGACGACTCCGTCCAGCGCCGGATCGCGCTCGCGGACATCGACCTGACCGGCGGCCCAGCGCGGACCCATCCCGTGATGCCTCAGCCCCCGGTGCCGACGGTCTTCTGAGCGGCCGGCGGGAGCCGCGCTGGCCCTCGCTGCTTGAATCACAAAGGCGTCAAGGGCTCTCACAATGCCCGCCAAGGGGGGTGACGACGCGGGCGGCGGCACCGGGCACCGACACGACCTCGCCGCCGCGCAGCTGACGGCCACGGCGCAGCTCCACCTCGCCGTCCACCTGGACCAGGCCGTCGCTGATGTACGCCTTCGCCTCTGCCCCCGAGTCGAGCAGGTTCGCGAGTTTGAGGAACTGACCAAGCCGAATGGACTCGTCGCGGATCGGAACGTCAACCGGTGCTGCCATCACACGATCATGCACCGCGGTGACACAAACGTTCGCCACCAATAGAAGTGCAGGGCGTGGATGACGACTCCACGATGGACACCTTTGTGGCCACTCACCGGAAACTCGCGGAACTGACTCATCCAGCGAAAGCGCTCGACCCGGCTTAGCGTGCATTTAGCACAATCAGAGACGGGCGCTCTGTGGCGCCCCCGTCCAAGGAGGAGCCCATGAGCACACCGATCCCCGAGGCCGCGGGCCGCCACACGGCCACGTTGGTGCAACCCGCCCCAACCCCGACTGCGGTCGCGGATCCGGCGCCACTGGGGCTGGCCGCATTCGGAATGACCACGCTTGTCCTGTCTGTGTTCAACGCCGGGCTGCTGGCCAAGAACCTGGAACCCGTAGTGCTTCCGCTCGCGTTGTTCTACGGCGGACTGGCGCAGATGCTGGCCGGGATGTGGGAGTTCCGCAACCGCAACGTCTTCGGTGCCACCGCATTCACCTCGTTCGGGGCCTTCTGGCTCTCCTTCGCCGCCTACGTGAAGTTCATCGCACCAGGGCTCCCTGCCAACTCCGCGCACTCCGCGGCGGGCCTGTTCCTGCTGGGATGGACCATCTTCACGGTCTACATGCTGGTCGCCTCGCTCCGCGTCAATGCTGCCGTGGCTGCGGTATTCCTGCTGCTGTCATTCACCTTCATCCTGCTGACCATTGCCGACTACGGGTCTTACACGGGCCTCGGCAAGGCCGGTGGATACATGGGACTCGCCACCGCCGCAGCCGCCGGGTACGCCTCGTTCGCCGGGGTCGTCAATGCCACGTGGGGCAGGGTGGTGCTACCCGTGCTACCGCTGGCGCGAGACAACACGGCCCGCGAGGGTCAGTAGGGCAGGCCAGATGAGTCGAAATACCGGGGCCTGGCCCGAGGGCACCCCCGCCTGGGTCGACCTGATGGTGACCGACCTCAGCCAGGCGCAGGACTTCTACGGCGGACTGTTCGCCTGGGATTTCAACGAGGCTTCTCGCGGGACCGGGGGCTACGCGATCGCCAGCGTGGACGGTGACGCCGTGGCCGGGGTCGGTGAGCTGTCGGCTGAGGCTGCCGCCCCTTCGGCGTCATGGACCACCTACCTCGCCGTGAACAACGCGGACGTCACCGCAGCGAAGATCCGCGCTGCGGGCGGTCGGCTCAGCGTCGACCCAGTGGATGTTCCTGGCGGCCGAATGGCCATCGCACATGACCCCGGGGGCGCGTACTTCGGCCTGTGGCAGTCCGGATCCCGCACCGGAGCCACCGTGGTCCGCGAGCCGTCGACGGTGTGCTGGAACGAGATGCTGACCCGCGACTTCCCCGCGACGACGACGTTCTATACGACAGTGTTCGGCTACACGACCAGCGACATGACCGACGAGGACTTCGTCTATTGCTCCCTCGAGCTGGAGGGAACTCCCGTGAGTGGCATCGGCAAACTGCCGGCCGGGGTACCTGCGGAGATACCCGCACACTGGATGACCTACTTCGCGTGCGCAGACACCGATGCCACTGTGGACAGAGCAATCGGTCTTGGTGCGCTGGTGCTGAACGAGCCGGTGGACGCCGGATTTGGTCGGCTCGCCGTACTGGAGGGACCCGAGGGTGAAGTCTTCTCCGTGGTGACCATGCACGGGCAGTAGCCGCACGGGCGGCAGGTTGCACAGGA
>JADGOX010000317.1 GCA_017882745.1 Mycobacteriaceae bacterium
CCTGGGCGGCGGCCGCCGCGGAGCCCGCCACCGAGGCGCTGGCCAGGATCGCCAGGCGTTCGGCACGCTCGGGTGCCTCGTTGTCGACGGGGATCGCGGAGCTGGCCGCGCGGCAGCGGGCGGACGCTGAGGACACCGCTGCGGCGGCCGCCGAACGCGCAGGCGTGCTCGTTGCCGGGCCGTTGGGGCTCTGCTTCCTACCGTCCTTCATGTGCCTGGGAGTGGCTCCCGTCGTTCTCGGCTTGGCGGGCCCGTTGCTTCATGGCGGAGTGATCTGACAAACGTCCACTGTGGAACGTCCGTAGTGGCTTGAGGGGGAGGAATCATCATGAAGAAGGCCGGCATGAAGGACAGAATCGCGACACGGTTGCTGCTGTTGGCAGCAGAGGACGGCGGGATGTCCACTGCGGAGTATGCAATCGGGACCATCGCTGCAGCAGCCTTTGGTGCAGTCCTGTACACGGTGGTGACCGGCGACTCGGTGGTCGGTGCGCTCACCGGCTTGGTTCAGCGCGCGCTGTCCACGACCGTCTGATGTGGTCCGTCAGCCGGGTCCGCACTCGTGCCGCAGAGGACGCCGGTGGGGTCACCGTGGAGGCGGCGATCGCGCTCTCCTCGCTCACCGTGGTGCTGATGTTGGCTCTCGGCGCGGTGCTCGCGGTGGCCATGCACGTGCAGTGTCTCGACGCTGCACGTGAGGCGGCCCGGCTGACGGCGCGGGGCGAGGATGCCCGCGCCCGGGAGGTGGCAGCTCAGGTGGGGCCGGCTGGTGCGGAAGTGACTACCCGCATCGAGGGCGACACGGTCGTGGTGCGGGTGCAGGCGTCGAGCAGGCTGCTGCCCGCGCTGGACATTTCCGCCGAGGCAGTGGCGGTACTGGAACCCAGCGCGACCGAACCCGGTGCGGGCACACCGTGAGCGACCGGGGCTCGGCCACGGTGTGGAGCGTGTTGGCCATGGCCACGCTGATGGCGGTACTCGGCGTGGTGCTGCACCTGGGTTCGGCCGTCAACGCTCGGCACCGGTCTGAGGCGGCTGCCGATCTGGCGGCGGTTGCGGCCGCGGGGGATGCCATCGAGGGCCTCGATGCGGCGTGCGCCAAGGCTGCAGTGGTCACGGAGGCCATGGACCTCACCCTGGCGGGGTGTCGGCTCGACGGCTGGGACGCGGTGGTGGAGGTCGACGCTGCGAGTGCGCTTGGTTCGGCCCACGCCCGAGCCCGCGCCGGTCCGGTCGAACCGGAAGGGCCCTGAACGCCGCTCCGAGGGGGGGAACAGGGCGTTCAGGGGCCACTCAGTGTCCTGGGGGGAGTGCGGCGAGGACGGCGTCGAGCACCCGTATGGCACCGGTCTTGTCCAGCGGGTCGTTTCCGTTGCCGCACTTGGGTGACTGCACGCACGACGGGCACCCGCTGGTGCACTCGCAGGCGGCGATGGCGTCCCGGGTGGCGCCCAGCCAGCGCTGCAGCTCGGCGTGCCCGCGTTCCGCGAACCCGGCACCACCGGGGTGCCCGTCGTGCACGAACACCGTCGGCAGTCCCGTGTCCGGGTGCAGCGCAGTGGACACACCCCCGATGTCTCCACGGTCACAGGTCGCGACGAGCGGAAGCAGGCCGATGGCAGCATGCTCGGCCGCATGCAGCGCACCGGGGACGTCAGCGGTTTCGACCCCGGCGGCCGCGAGCAGCTCCTCGGTGAGCGTGTAGAGCACCGCACGTGTGCGCAGCGTGTGGGCGGGCATGTCCAGCTCCACCGACTCCAGCACTTCGCCCGAGGGTGCTCGCCGCAGGTAGCCGATCACCTGGCTGGTTACGTCCACCTCGGCCAGTGCCACCTCGACATCACCGTGCGCGGAGTGGTCGATCATCCGCACAATGGCGATGTCGCTCACCTCGCGCACCGAGGTGTACCAGTCGGGGTCCTCGGCGTGCACCAGCGCGAGGCCGTGCTCGAGATCCAGCTCGTCCACGACGTAGGACTCGCCTTGGTGCAGGTGCACTGCGCCGGGGTGCACGGTTGCGGGCGCCCGGCTGCCCTCCACAGTGCCGAGCATGCGTCCGGTGCTCGCCTCCACCACCGCGACCAGCACGCCGCCCGACCCGCGAAGGTTCACCTCGCGGTGGGGGCGCTGGCCGGCGGCCAGGTACCAGCCCCGTGGCCGTCGCCGCAGGACCCCGGCGTTGCACAGCTCCTGCAGCAAGGCCGTCGGTGAACCCCAAACACCTTCGGCCTCCGCATCGGTCAGTGGTTGCTCGGCGGCGGCGCAGGCCAGGTGCGGCCCGAGGATGTAGGGGTTGCTCGGATCGGTGACGGTCGCCTCCACCGGTCGGTCCAGCAAGGCGGCGGGGTGGTGGACCAGGTACGTGTCCAGCGGGTCGTCGCGCGCGACCAGCAGCACCAGGGATCCCTCGCCTCGCCGCCCGGAGCGCCCCGCCTGTTGCCAGAACGACGCCACAGTTCCGGGGAAACCGGCCACCACGACAGCGTCCAGGCCGGCCACGTCGACCCCGAGCTCCAAGGCGTTGGTGGTCGCCACCCCGAGCAAGGTCCCGTCGTTCAGCGCTGTCTCCAAGCTCCTGCGGTCCTCGGCCAGGTAGCCCGCCCGGTAGGCGGCGACGCGTGCACTCAGCGTCGGATCGGCCTGGGCCAGCAACCGTTGGGCACCCAGAGCCGTCAGCTCCGCGCCCCGGCGGGAGCGGACGAAGGTCAGCGTTCGGGCGCCCTCCACCACCAGGTCTGCCATGATCCGGGCGGCCTCGGTTCCCGCTGCGCGCCGCACCGGGGCACCGTGCTCCCCGCTGACCTCGGCCAGCAGCGGCGGTTCCCACAGCGCCACCGTCCGCGGCCCGTGCGGCGAGCCGTCCGCCGTCACCGCGACCACCGGTGCGCCGATCAACCGCGTCGCTGACGGGGCAGGATCGGCTGAGGTGGCGCTGGCGAGCACGAACACCGGGTCGGAGCCGTAGCGAAGGCAGAGGCGCCGAAGCCTGCGGAGCACGAGTGCCACGTGGGAGCCGAACACCCCCCGGTAGGAATGGCACTCGTCGACCACCACGTAACGCAGACTCCGGAGGAAACGTGTCCAGCGCTCGTGCCGGGGGAGCAGCCCGCGGTGCAGCATGTCTGGGTTGGTGAACACCCACCGCGCGTGTGCCCGCACCCAGTCGCGTTCCTCCAGTGCGGTGTCGCCGTCGAACAGTGCCGGTCGGACGTCGGCCAGGCCGAGCGCGTTCACCGCCCGCAACTGGTCCGCCCCCAGGGCCTTGGTGGGTGCCAGGTACAGCGCGGTCGCACGGGGGTCCGCTGCCAGGGCGGTGAGCACCGGGAGCTGGTAGGCAAGCGACTTTCCGGACGCAGTCCCGGTGGACACGACCACGTGCTGGCCTTCGTGGGCCAGCGAGGCGGCCGCGCTCTGGTGGCTCCACGGCCTGCTCACTCCGCGCTCGGTCAACGCAGCGACCACATCGGGGTTCACCCAGCGCGGCCAGTCGGTGTGCGCGGCGGTTCGGGCCGGGAGCTCGGCGACGTGGGTGAGGGGCGACTCTGAGGCGGGCGTCCCGGCGAGCACCCGGCCGAGCAGTTCCGCGCCGTAGGACAGCGGGGCGCGAGTCGGGGAATCTGTCATGTGGGACTCGAGTTTATCCGGACGATTCCGCAGTGTCAGGCCCGACCACCAGGGGCGATGTGATGGGTGACACGTGCCGATTCCTGCTGGGGGTGTCGCGCAGGGGCCAAACATGGTTCACTTGGACCTGGTCGCAGTTTCTGTGTTCGGTGTCTTTCTACAAGCACACGCGCTCGCAGGATCGGTGTTGCGGATGAGGTGCTCTTCGGGGTGTCGCAGTCGTTACCGACCCGGTAGGTCGTAAGTGCGGCCAACTGAAATCGTTTTCGCAAGAGGAGATACAAGCATGGCACAGGGAACTGTGAAGTGGTTCAACGCGGAGAAGGGGTTTGGCTTCATTGCCCCCGAGGACGGTTCGGCTGACGTCTTCGTGCACTACTCCGAAATTTCGGGCAGCGGCTTCCGCACCCTCGAGGAGAACCAGCGCGTGGAGTTCGAGGTCGGCCAGGGCACCAAGGGTCCCCAGGCGACTGGCGTTCGCGCCGTCTGAGTTTTCCAACACTCAGCTTCACTGAGCCCCCA
>JADGOX010000318.1 GCA_017882745.1 Mycobacteriaceae bacterium
AAGACCTACGACGGGTCGTCCCCGCAGACGATCTCCGGACAGAAGATCTCCAACTCGGACGGCGAGGATGGGTGCGGAACCACCTGTTCCCTGTCCGAGGCCCTGAAGGAGTCCCTGAATACGGTGTACTACCGGCTGACGACGGAGATCGGCTCGCAGGCAGTGGCGGACACGGCCCACGCGGCGGGAATTCCGCTGGAGTTCCCCGGCGGTCAGAAGACCCTCGTCGAGCTGAAGCCGTCCGGTCCGCCCAACGCGGGCATCGGCCTCGGTGCGTACCCGGTGCGGCCGATCGACATGGCCGCGTCCTACGCCACCCTCGCTGCCAACGGCGTGCAGCATGACGCGCACTTTGTGCAGAAGGTCGTCACGGCAGACGGCACCGTGTTGTTCGACCGGGGCTCCCCCGCGGGCAAGCAGGCGATCGACGAGCCGATCGCGCAGAACGTCACCGCGGCGATGCAGCCGATCGCCGCCGCGTCCCGCGGACACGGCCTCGCCGGCGGACGTTCTTCGGCGGCCAAGACCGGTACCAACCAACTCCTGGCGACTGCCGACAACCGCGATGCCTGGATGGTGGGATTCACACCCTCGCTGTCCACGGCGGTGTGGGTGGGCACCGACAACCCAGAGCCGATCAAGACCAAGAGCGGCGGCCCCATCTACGGCTCCGGCCTGCCTTCGGACATCTGGAAATCGACGATGGACGGTGCGCTGCAGGGGACACCCAAGGAGACCTTCCCGAAGGCGCCTGCAATCAACGGAGCCACCGAGACGACGACACCCGCTCCGACGCGGCGGACGACAACATCTGCGGCGCCTACCACCACCACTACCTCGGGCGCACCCACCGCGACGACGACGGAGACGCCAACCGTCACGCCCACGACCACGACCAAGGGGGCCAAGCCGACCAAGCCGACGCAGACGACAACTGCTCCCGCGCCGGTACCGTGCGGCCCTTTCCCGGGGTTCCCGGTCGGCTGCGTCCCCACGGGGTGACAATCGTCGGCCTACAGCGATTCCGTGACGAGGCCGACAACTCCCGAACCGGTCACAACTTCCTGTCGTGGCCGTTCTTTCGCGCCCCCGGGCGATAGGCGAGACGCCCCCGACTCGTGCATCTCGCCCATCGCCCGGTCATACCGGCTGCGAGGCTCCTCGGCGTGAGAGGCCTGGCAGCACGCTCCGTTACGTCAACCCTGGTGTGGCCGACGTCAGCTTGGCGGCGAAGGCGTCGGCAATGACCTTGTAGCCCGCCTGGTTGGCATGGGTGTCGCCGACTGAGCACATGTAGGTGAGCGTGCAGATGTCGTAGACGGGCGCCGGCACCGGTCCCGTGCCGGGCAGGTCTTTGAACGTGAAGAAGTCGTAGCTCTGGAATGCGCTGGAGACGTCTGCGACAGGCGCGTTCGCGGCCTGGTAGGTCTTCTCCTCGGCGGTATTCACGACGTAGGTGACCAGTGAGGTCACGGCCGCGAGGAACGCACCGTTGAACCCGTTGAGGTACGACGCCACGAAGGGGTTGTAGTAGTTCATGCCCACGAAGGCCGCGGTGTTGTTTCCGCTTACGGCCATGGCCGTCTTGAGGGCACCGACAATGAGTGGGAGATTCGTCGACAGGGTGGTGACACCGTTGATGGCACAGGAGACGTCGAGGGAGCCTGTGCTGGCGCATTTCTGCACATCGTTGGCGCCGATGTCGTTCGTCAGGTACTTCACCTTGCCGGGGTGCTGAGCGAGGAAGAGCCCGGCGGCTCCTACCTGGGAGAGCCCCTCTGGATGCGTGGTGCACCTACCGCCCGAGAGCATCGTGGTGGTGGTCTCTCCCGTGCACCCCAGCTTGACGAGCTGCAGGTTCGGCTCGTTCACCTTCAGGCTTGCGTAGAGCTGGTCCGCGTAGCCCTCGCTGGTGTCGCCGGCAGGAACACCGCCGTGAGCAGGTTGGTAGCCCGCTGCCAGCGAGTCACCGAGCGAGAGGAAATACGTGGGGGCCACCTCGGCGGCGCCGGCGACGGCCTGCGAGGACGCAATGGTGGCTAGAGCTAGCGCGGCCGTGCACACCATCCGGCGAATGCTCATGGGGTCCTCAATCTGTTGGTGCGCAGGCCGTGAGTCGGCTGCCCACGACGAGTATGGCGGATATCCGCCACGTAGCGTAATTGGAAATGCACGCGGAGTGATTTCCATGTTCGCTCTCGGCCCCGTAACCGCGTTTGCGTAGGGTCTGCCTCGTGTCCGATCACCCCCGTGAGTTCGTCGCTCCCGCTCGGTTCGCCCGCGACAACGTGGGGTTGACCCTCGGCAGGGATCGCGTGGCCCCGACGCTGACCGACACCACTGCAGCGCAAGCCTCGGAGATCTTCGGGGGACCCGTCGGGAAGCACGCGCTGATCGGGCGGGCTGCGTTCTTCACCCCGCTACGTGTGATCCTGCTGCTCGCCGTGGTGTTTCTCGCCTTGGGCTGGTTCGCCAAGTCGCCGTGCCTGCAGCAGCAAGGTGCGGCGGGGGCCGTATCGCTCGACTGGAGCAACAGTCGGCAGTACGTCGCGATGTGCTATTCCGACACCGTTCCGCTCTACGGGGCGGAGCACCTCAACGAGGGGGCGTTCCCCTACAAGAGCTCGTGGGTGGAGTCCGCCGGTACGCCGAAGGAACAGAACCGGTACATGGAGTACCCGGTACTCACCGGGCTCTACCAGTACGGCTCGATGGAAGTGGCGAAGACGTGGTATTCCCTTGCGGGCCAAGGCTTTCTGCCCGGCGCCCTCGAGGTCGTGCTGTACTTCAACGTAGTCGCTTTCGGGTTGGCGCTCGCCTGGCTGGTGACGGTGTGGGCCACTGCCATGGTGGCGGGTCGACGGATCTGGGACACGGCGCTGGTCGCGATCTCGCCACTGGTGGCTGTCCACGCTTTCACCAACTTCGACGCGCTGGCGACGGCGGCCGCGGCCGCCGGTCTGCTGGCCTGGTCACGCAAACGCCCCGTGCTGGCCGGGGTGCTGCTGGGCATCGGGGGTGCGGCCAAGCTGTATCCGCTGCTGTTGCTCGGGCCGCTGCTGGTGCTGTGCGTGCGTTCCGGTGACCTGGCCAAGTGGCGTCAGAGCCAGTGGGTACGTGCGGCCGTGGGCGCGATGGCGGCCTGGGCGGTGATCAACGCGCCCATCGCAGTGCTGTACCCGGCGGGGTGGAAGGAGTTCTACCGGCTGAACTCGGTGCGGGGCGCCGACCCGGACTCCCTGTACAACGTGGTGAGCTCCTTCACCGGATGGACGGGCTTCGACGGCGTGCTGCCGCAGGGCCAGTCGCCCACGGTGCTGAACGCAGTGAGCCTGCTGCTGTTCGTGGCCGTGTGTGCGGGTATCGCGTGGTTGGCGCTCGCCGCTCGCCGACGGCCGCGGGTCGCGCAGCTGTGCTTCCTACTGGTGGCGGGGTTCCTGCTCACGAACAAGGTGTGGAGCCCGCAGTACTCGCTGTGGCTGGTGCCGCTGGCCGTGCTCGCGATACCGCGGACACGGCTGCTTCTCGGATGGATGATTCTCGACGCGCTGATGTGGGTGCCCCGGATGTTCTACTACCTCGGCACCGACCACAAGGGTCTACCGGAGCAGTTCTTCACCGGCACCGTGGCGTTGCGTGACGTGGCCGTGCTGGGCCTGTGCGTGCTGGTGGTGCGGGAGATCTGGCGGCCTGACACGGATCTGGTGCGCGCTGACGGCATCGACGACGACCCTGCCGGGGGTGTGCTCGACGGTGCTGCGGACGCGGCGCCCGGATGGTTGCCGAGCTGGCTGCGACCCAAGC
>JADGOX010000319.1 GCA_017882745.1 Mycobacteriaceae bacterium
CCGTGGCGGAGCAGCTGCCGCACGTTCGCGTCATCGCGCCCGACCTGCGCGGTCACGGCCGCTCCCCCGACGTGCCGCCGTGGAGCATCGAACAGCACATCGAGGACCTGCTCGCGGTACTGGATGCCGAGGGTGTGGAATCCGCTGTGGTGGTCGGGCACTCCTTCGGCGGTGCGATCGCCGTGCATCTGGCGCGGGCGGCTCCGGAACGGGTCGCTGGACTCGTCCTGCTGGACAGCGCCATGGGCGTGACGCCGCGTGCCGCGCTCGACTCTGCGCTGGCGTACTGCATTCCAAGCATCTACACCGACGTCGAGCAGGCACGGACGGATCAGCGCGAGGCATGGTCCGGCGCGTCCGCGGCAGCGGTCGATGCCGAGGTGGCGCACCATCTCACCACCCTGCCTGATGGACGTCTGACCTGGCGCATCAGCACACCCGCCATGGTCGCGTGCTGGAGCGAGCTGGCCCGCCAGTTCGTCGTACCTCCAGCCGGAATGCGAACAGTGTTGGTCCGCGCAGGGCAGGTGGATCCGCCTTACGTGACGCCTGAGTTCGTCGCCGCATGCACTGAGGCCCTCGGTCCGAAGCTGAGGGTGCATGCGATGGAGTCCGGCCACATGATCGAACAGGAACAGCCGGCGGCGGTGGCCGAACTGATCGACGGCATGGTGAGGACCGTCCATGAACGATGAGCAAGTGGAGCGGGTCCGGGAACTCCTTGCCGCGGTCCCGCCAGGTCGGGTCACGACCTACGGTGACCTGGCCGCGGCCGCCGGGCTCAACTCACCCCGCATCATCGGCCGCATCCTGGCGGAAGACTCCGCCGACCTCGCCTGGCACCGGGTTGTCCATGCCGACGGAAAACCCGCGCCGCACAAGGTGGATGAACAGCTGCAGCGTCTGCGCGCCGAGGGCATCCAGATTCGCAACGAGCGCGTCGACATCGACGTGACGCGGTGGCGCTGGGATGACGCGATGTGAACGGGAAGAACAGTCGCTGATCTAGCCCTTGCTGGGGCGCGCAGCGCCAGCCTTCCGACTCACGCCCGACAAGTATTCGGCGAAGGTAGGCGGCACACCGAGAACGAGGCTGTGCTCATCATGGCTCAGACGGATGCCACGGGCATCCCATTGGAGTGTCCATCCGTGGCAGTCGACGTGATGCTGGATTGCCGTGATCAACCCCGACTCTCTCAGGCTGCGCGTCGACTCGGGTTGGTCGCTTGCCAGGGCAACCTGAAAGGCCAACGCCTCGACATCCAAACCGCTGAGCTCTGAGATCCGAGCGTCGACGGCGAGGACGACGGGCGCCAGATAGACGTCGGGGATGTCGCGCGGGAGTGCGGCCACAATAACCTCCAGGTGGTGATCAGCCAGGTAATACCTCGACTGATTGTTGCCTTCGGCCGGACCTTGGCGTCAGTGCCACACGTCCCGAATCTCGGGTCGAACGTCCCTGGCCGAATCCCCGCCTACGTTCTCAGCCCAGCCGTTGTCAGCCCAACGCGATACCTCTGCAGCCCCAGGTCAACGAGCAGCGGGTGCACGCCGAGGGCTGCGGCCACCACATCGGCACCTGCCTCGCTCAGCCTCGTGTGAAACAGCCCGGGCGCCAACATGTACGGCGAGATGACCACCCGCGACGCACCGTCCGCACGCAACCGCGCCACCACCTCACCGACCCGAGGTTCCGCGGACACCGCATAGCCGACGTCGACCGGCGCGTCGAGCACCCCGGACAGCAGCTCTGCGGCAACACGCACGTCAGCGAGCGCTCGTGCCTCGCTCGACCCCACCGCTGCCAGCACAACGGCATCACCTGGCTGCCAACCCGCTTCCTGCAGGCGCACGTGCTGCACGGACGCCAACGCCAGATCGGGGCCCAATGCCGGTGTCACACTGACCTGGAGGTGGCCGCTGGAGGCAACCTCGGCAGGGACGTCGGTGCGCACGTGAAACCCCGCGGCAAAGAACGCCGGCACCAGCACCGCCGGGCCATCGATCTCACGCAGCACCTCGGAGACGGTAGGGCCGAGCACATCGGCAAAAGCGAGCCGCACCGGCACTCCGCGATCGCCCACCGCAGCAGCCAACCAGCGGGCCTCAGTGACACCGCGAGGATCCCGGGTGCCGTGCGCCACCAGCAGGAGCACCGGTGTGCTCACGCCAGCTCAACCGCCAAGCGGTAGCCCCGCTTCACCACGGTCTGCACCAGCCTCGGCTCCCCGAGGAGTGCTCGCAGCCGACCCACCGCGGCCTCGACGGCGTGCGTGTCATCGCTGTTTCCGGGCAGTGCAACAAGCAGCTCCTGCATGGACACAACGTGCCCAGGACAGCGAGCCAGAGCGCGCAACAGTGCCATTCCCGCTGGTGGCAGCGCTTTCATCTCACCGTCCAGCACCACACCCTGCCCGCGGATGCTCAAGGCCGATCCGGCAACGTCCAGCTGCGGCACCCGAGCGGGCAGCTCCTCCACCAGGTAGCGGGCCAGCGCCCCCAGTCGCGCTTTGGCGGGCTGCACCGTCGGGACGTCAATCGCCTGCAGCGGTGCTGCCGTGACCGGACCCACGCAGGCCACGAGCATCCCGCCCCGAAGCGCGGTGCGCAGCTCGTCGAACATGCCACTGGCCTTGGCCCGGCTCAGCACACTGGCCACGGCCGGGGCACTGGTGAAGGTCAACGCGTCGAGGGCGCCGGACACACAGGCGTCGATGAGTCGATCCAAGGGGCCCAGGTCCGCGGGCGGCGTCCACCGGTAGACCGGCACGGGCAGCACCACTGCACCCGCATCACGCAGGGCTGCGCAGATGTCGTACTGCACCTCCCACTGGCTGCCGGTGCCGTGCAGCTGCACGGCGATACGAACGCCCGCAACACCCTCCGTGAGGAGGTACCGCACAACCTCGGCAGCGGACTCCCCTTCGGGTGACCACTCCTCGCGCAGCCCGGCAGCCCGAATCGCGCCGGTTGTCTTGGGTCCACGGGACAGCACCCGAGTGCGCTTCAGTGCGTGAAGCAGCCGCCCGCTCTCCCCCCAGCTCTCCGCAGCCTCGACCCAGCCGCGGAACCCGATCCCGGTGGTGGCGATCACGATGTCCGGCGGCGACTGCACCACGGATTCCGTCGCCCGTTCCAGCTCGTCGTCGTCGGCGAGCGGAATGATCTTGATGGCGGGAGCGTGCAGCACCATGGCACCCTTGCGGATGAGCAGCGCAGCGAAGTCCTCCGCACGGCGGGCGGCCGTCACGCCTATCGTGAACCCGGCCAAGGGCAACGGCGCGGTACTCACAACCTGAGCCACGTCACCCTCCACCATCGTCTTCGTTCGCGTCACGACCCTGCTGTCCATGGTGCACCGATCTGCACCATCGCTTCCTCCACACCAGTGTCCACGACCCGGACCGCGTAGACCCTGACGCCGAGCGCCTCGTCGTCCAGGCACCTGCCGGTGCGCAGCGAGAACACCTGTTTGAGCAGCGGTGAAGCTACCGTGGGCTCGCCGCTTCGGTCACCGACCAGTCCGCGGGAGAGCACTGCCGCTCCGCAGGACGGATCGATATTGCAGATCGCGTGCAGGCTTCCGTCAGGCAACAGGAAGACCGCGGCCTGCTTTCCGGTCGGAAGCAACACGGCCGCACCCCGACCGGGAATCATCCGGTCCCGCGGGCACGCCGGCGTCCAGGTGAGGGGCCCCGAGTCCAGGGGCCGGGTGTCGATGAGGGTCATCGCGCTACCTCCATGATCGGTTGAGTGGTGCTGGAAGGCATTCCGAGCAAGACCGGCACCTTGCGGCCGCTGCCCTCGTCGAAGGCGATCGTGGGGTCGGCCTC
>JADGOX010000061.1 GCA_017882745.1 Mycobacteriaceae bacterium
CACTTGGCCTCTGTGATGGTGCGCATCTCCAGCTCGGTGAAACCGTCGTGCTGTGGTTCAAAATCGGCGACTGACGCGGCGAAGTAGGTTTCCTCGGCCTCGAACGTGCGGCCGTCGAAGTGGACGACCGCCCGACGCCGCCACAGTGGACCACGCAGCGCGCCCGCGTCCAGCTGCAGGCCGGTTTCCTCCGCGAGCTCACGCACCGCAGCCTCGGGCAGGGTCTCCCCCGGCTCGACACCGCCGCCGGTGGTGAGCCAGTAGAAGCTCTCCGGAACTCCGGGGGATGCGCCGCGGAGCAGAAGCACCCGGCCCTGGCTGTCGACCAGCACGACGCGGGCCGCGGGCCGTCGCGGCGGACCCGCTGACTCACTTGCGGGCCTTTCGGCGATCTCGAAGTACCGGGGCAAGGGCGCAGTACCGCCCAGGCGCAACCATCGTGTCAGGCGTCGGCTGCGCAAGGCCAGTGTGTCCCGCACCGCGTCATTGTGGAACCGTCTCGCCAACAGCACCCGCGTCTGCGCATCGGCCAGCTCGCCGGCCAGCTCCGGGGACAGGCACTCGACGGGAACCTCGGCCAGCGCGGCGGACAGCCTGTTCTCCGCGGTCTCGCGGTGTGGCCGACCGGTCCGCTCCGAGTCCGCAGCCAGCGTAGCCAGACGTCGACCGACGCTCGGTTCGGCCAGGGACATGGTTCGTGCGACCACCGCTCGCCGGGACAAGGCCGCGTCGAGGGCGAGCCAGGCGGAGTCCAAGCGCACGTGCAGCCGGTCCAGACGATGGGCTGTGGCGTACGCCCACAGCACCGTCAGTACGACGAGAACCACCGCAAGAGTGACCAGGAAGAAGGTCATCCGCCCGCCTCGTGAACGTGCTCCCGGCCTGCCGTGACCGTCTCGTACACCTGCATCACCTGCTGGGCCACCACGACCCAGTCATAGTTGCTCACCGCACGGCTGCCCGCCGCGGCGAGCGCGTTCCGCCGGGTCGGGTCGACCAACAGCTCGTGCAACGCCCGGGCCCACGCCACCGAGTCGCCGGTGGGAATCAGCGCACCGGCGTTGCCGTCCTCCAGGACCCGCCGGAAAGCATCGAGGTCGCTGGCGGCCACAGTGGTTCCTGCAGACATCGCTTCCACCAGTACAACGCCGAAGCTCTCCCCACCCGTGTTGGGCGCGCAGTAGATGTCCGCGCTCCGCAGGGCCGAGGCCTTCTCCGCATCGCTGACCCGTCCGAGCAGCCGCAGGTGCCCGTACACGCGCCTGCCCGCGGCCTTGCGCAGCGCCGCCTCGTCACCACCCCCCACCACCAGGACCTGCAGGTCTGGGTGCTGGTTCAGCAGCTCCGGCAGGGCGCCCAGGAGCACCGGCATGCCCTTGCGGGGCTCGTCGTAGCGGCCGACGAACGCGAGAGTGCCTCCGGCGCGCGGATATCCGGGCAACGGTTCGGCATTGGCGAAAGCATCCACGTGCACCCCGTTGGGGATCAGCACGGCATCGGACCCGAGGGACTCGACCTGCCATCGCCGGGCCAAGTCGGACACCGCGATGCGGCCGGTGATCTTCTCCAGGAAGGGCTGCAGCACACCCTGAAAAGTGCTCAGTACGCGCGAACGCGTGGTCGAGGTGTGGAAGGTCGCGACAATGGGGCCTTCCGCAATCACCATTGCCCACATCGACAGGCTCGGCGCGTTCGGCTCGTGAAGATGGAGGACGTCGAAGTCGTTCTCGGCGA
This sequence comes from Mycobacteriaceae bacterium, assembly GCA_017882745.1. Classification (GTDB taxonomy): domain Bacteria; phylum Actinomycetota; class Actinomycetes; order Mycobacteriales; family Mycobacteriaceae; genus X156. The sequence continues at coordinate 1,735 of JADGOX010000061.1, forward strand.
TCCAGCGGCGCACCCGCGCAAAGTTCGCCGGCCCGAAGCTCAGTCGTGCGACCGAACCGTTGTAGGGCACGCCGATGGCCTTGCCCCCGTCGACGACATAGGGCGGGAGCACTGTTCCCTCCTCCGCGGGCGCGAGGACGCTGACGTCGTGCCCCTGGGAGATGAACACCGCCGCGAGCTCAGCGATGTGGGCCTGCACACCCCCGGGAACGTCGAAGGAGTATGGGCAGACCATCCCGATCTTCACGGGGCCCGCCGCACGTCGGAAAGCCATAGGGGTTGCAGCATGTGCCAGTCCGCGGGGTGGGCGGCGATGCCCTCCGCGAAGCGGTCGGCCATGGCTTGGGTGGCCGCAGCAACGTCGAGTGCTGGGTCCACCGGGGGATGTATGCGGATGCGCCAGCCCTGCGGAGTAAACCAGCAATGCACCGGCAGCAAGGCCGCACCGGTGCTCTTGGCCAGCCGGGCGGGACCGGCCGGCATCCGCGCCTCCTCCCCGAAGAAGCGGACCGGGATGCCGGCCTTGGTGAGGTCGCGGTCGCCGACCAGGCAGATCACTCCCCCGGCCCGCAGCCGGCGGACGAGTCCCCGGATCGGCGACTCGGCACCTCCCGTCAGCGGCAGGATCTCAAAGCCCAGACTCTCGCGGTACGCGACGAAACGCACGTACAGCGACTCGGGTTTCAGCCTCTCGGCAACCGTGCTGAAACCACCGACGTGGGAGACCAACCACACTCCGGCTACGTCCCAGTTTCCGCTGTGTGGCAAGGCAAGAACCACGCCTGCGCCAGCGGCCACTGCGGCGTCGAGATGCTCTTGGCCCTCGACGTCGGCATCGACGGCGGCGGCGAGTGCCGCTCTGTCCATCGACGGCAACCGGAACGCTTCGCGCCAGTACCGCGCGTAGGACCGCATCGCGTCCCGGTAGAGCGCGTCAGGAACCTCCGCGGGGCTGACACCCAGCACACGGGCCAGGTTGCGGTGCAGCTGGGTGGTCTTCGATCGGGCGCGGCGCGCAGCGAGGTCGGCCGCGAGGTCAAAGGCCCTGCAGGCGAATCCTTCCGGCAGTGCCCTGACGACGCGCCACCCGGCGGCATAGCCCAAGTCCGCGGCACGCTCGTTCCATTTCACCCGCTCAGGCCAGCGTCTGGTCGCGGGCACCATCGGCGTTGCGCACCGCCAGCACGCGTTGGACGACGGTGAACACGCTCGCGACAGCCAGCACCCACATGGCGATGTGGATGGACCAGGTCAAACCGATTCCGGTGAGACCGGCCCCGACGAGCACGATGATCAACCGCTCGGGCCGCTCGATGAGTCCCGCGTGCGCGGTGAAGCCGCTGGCCTCCGCGCGGGCCTTGACGTAGGAGGTGACCTGCGAGGCGATCAGGCAGAGCAGCGTCGCCCCGGCGAGAGGCTTGTTGTCGCCCAG
>JADGOX010000320.1 GCA_017882745.1 Mycobacteriaceae bacterium
ACCTATTGACTACCGTTCAACAGTGGCTTACCGTGGCTCCATGCCAGCAGCAACGCATGTCGACGTGCTCATCATCGGAAGCGGTTTCGCCGGCCTCGGCGCGGCCATCAAACTGGCCCAGGGTGGCAACCACAACTTCGTCGTCATCGAACGCGGCAGCGAGGTGGGCGGGACCTGGCGCGACAACACCTACCCGGGTGCCGCGTGTGACGTTCCCTCGCACCTGTACTCCTATTCGTTCGAGTTGAACCCGAACTGGACTCGCAGCTTCTCCACTCAACCTGAGATCGAGAGCTATCTGCGTGGGGTGGCCCGCAAGTACAAGGTCCTGGACCGGCATGTGTTCGACTGCGAGATGGAGTCGGCCCGCTGGAACGCGACGACCAATCAGTGGGATGTCGTCACCTCGAAGGGTGCATACACCGCAGACACGGTCATCTCCGCGGTCGGGGCGCTGTGTGAGCCTGCTCTGCCGGACATTCCCGGTATCGAGGGGTTCGCCGGCGAAATCTTCCACTCCGCCCGATGGAACCACGACTCCGAGCTCGAGGGAAAGCGTGTCGCCGTCATCGGCACGGGTGCCTCGAGCATCCAGATCGTGCCCGCCATCGCCGAGCGGGTGGCACACATCGACGTCTACCAGCGCACCGCGCCGTGGGTGCTGCCCCGCGTGGACCGTGAGTACACCAAGCTGGAGCGTCTTGCGTTCAAGTACGTCCCGGGTTTCCAGTGGCTCTCGCGGGCGCTGATCTACGCGGTTCGTGAGTCTCAGGTCGTGGCGCTGACGAGGTATCCGGCTCTCACCAAGCCCTTGCAGGTCGTGGCCGAGAAGCACATTGCCCGGCAGGTGCCGGACAAGAAGCTGAGGGCGAGCGTGACGCCCCACTGGCGCATCGGCTGCAAGCGCATGCTGATCTCCAACGCGTGGTACCCGGCACTGCAGCGTGAGAACGTCGACCTCGTCACCGACGGCATTGCCGAGGTCCGGTCCAACGCCGTGGTGACCAAGGACGGCACTGTGCGCGAGGTGGACGCCATCATCGTCGCAACCGGATTCCACGTCACCGACTCGCCTGCCTACGAGACGATCGTGGGCGCCGACGGCCGCACGCTGGCCGAGCACTTCCATCAGTTCGGCATGCAAGCCTACAAGGGTGCGGCAGTGGCAGAGTTCCCCAACATGTTCTTCCTCGTCGGCCCCAACACAGGGCTCGGACACTCCTCGATGGTCTACATGATCGAGTCGCAGCTCAACTACGTGGTCGATGCGCTGGACACCATTCGTCGCGAGAAGCTGGCGACGGTCGAGGTGCGCAGGGACGTCCAGAACGCCTACAACGCCGAGCTGCAGCGGAAGCTCGCGCCCACCGTGTGGATGACCGGCGGCTGCGCCAGCTGGTACCTCGACGCGCACGGCAACAACACCACCTTGTGGCCTGACTTCACCTTCGCCTTCCGCAGGCAGACCAGGCGTTTCGACCTGGAGGCGTACCGCACCACCGGACAGTCCGACATGGACACGGTTTCGGCCCAGACACAGGGAGCACGTGCATGACCCATTTTCTCAACAAGGTTGCAGTCGTCACAGGTGCCGGATCGGGCATCGGGCGGGCGCTGGCTCTCGACCTTGCGCATCAGGGTGCGCGGCTGGCGCTGTCCGATGTCGACAGCGCCGGCCTGGCGGAGACGGTGCGACAGTGCGAGGTCCTGGGCGCGGAAGTGAAGGCCGACCACCTCGATGTCGCCGAGCGCTCCAGCGTGCTGGCCTACTCCGATGAGGTTCGCGCCTACTTCGGCGTGGTCAACCTGGTGTTCAACAACGCCGGTATCGCCTTCTCCGGCGACATCGAGGTCTCGGAGTTCAAGGACGTCGAGCGGGTGATGGACGTCGACTTCTGGGGTGTCGTCAACGGCACCAAGGCGTTCCTGCCGCACCTGATCGCTTCGGGTGACGGGCACATCATCAACACCTCCAGCCTGTTCGGACTCCTGGCCATGCCCTCGCAGAGCGCCTACTGCGCCGCAAAGTTCGCGGTGCGCGGGTTCACCGAGTCGCTGCGCCAGGAGATGCTGATGAGCAAGCACCCCGTCCGGGTCACCTCTGTGCACCCCGGTGGGATCAAGACGGCGATCGCGCGGAACAGCACTGCGGCCGCAGGTCAGGACGCCAAGGTGCTCGCGGAGTTCTTCGACAAGAAAATGGCGAGGACGACTCCGGAGAGTGCGGCCCACACGATCCTGCGTGGAGTGCGGGCCGGACGGCCCAGGGTGCTCGTCGGCGTGGACGCGCGGGTGCTTGACGCTCTGGTCAGGGTCACGGGCTCGGGCTATCAGCGCCTCATTGCCGCCGTGGCTGCTCGGGTGCTACCCACCGGGCAGTAGCCTGCCGGGATGCTCATCACCTCCGAACACGGCCGCGTCGCTGCCCTGCAGATCAACCGGCCGGAGCGGCGCAACGCCCTCAACACCGAGCTGTGTGACGCCTTGCGTGTGGCGGTGACCAACGCCGTGGACGGGGGTGCCCGTGCGCTGGTCATCACGGGCGCAGGCACCAGCTTCTGCTCGGGCGCGGACCTCGGCGGGGTGTACGACGACCACTTCTTCACCGCGTTGCGTTCGATGTTGCGGACGATCACCGACACCCCGGTTCCGGTGATCGCCGCCGTCAACGGGCCCGCGATCGGTGCGGGCACGCAACTTGCCGTGTGCTGCGACCTTCGCGTCGCCGAACCGACGGCCGTGTTCGGGGTACCCACCGCCATGCTCGGCTTGGCGGCCGACGCCTGGACGCTTCGGCGCCTCGCGATGTTGGCCGGCGGCGGCGTGGCCCGCCGGGTGATGCTGGCCGCGCAGCAGGTCACCGCGGCGCAGGCGCTGACCTGCGGACTGATTGATGCCGAGGGGGACCTGTCGGATGCACTCGCCCTGGCCGCCCACTGCGCCGAGCTCGCGCCGTTGAGCGTCGCCTACTCCAAGCGCGTCCTCAACAACACGATGTTCGACAACACCCGGGGCCCCGACCGCAACGAGCCCTGGGAGGAAGCAGAGTTCGAGCGCTGCTGGACCAGTGCGGACTTCGTCGAGGGCCAGTTGGCGCGCCGCGAGAAGCGGACGCCGAGCTTTGAAGGTCGCTGAGGTGATGGGGTTCTACGGCGATCGGGTTCTCCCTCGGATCATCGATGTGGCTTGCGGGACGAAGTTGACCGAGCCGCTGCGACGCCGGGTCTGTGCGGACCTGGAGGGGGGAGTTGTCGAGATCGGCTTCGGCAGTGGACTCAACGTCCCTTTCTACCCCGAGGCACTGACACGGGTGGCCGCGGTCGAGCCCTCCGACGTCGGCTGGAAGCTGGCCGCCAAGCGACTCGCGGCGACAAGCACCCCGGTGCAGCGGTCCGGGTTGGACGGCCAGTCGCTACCTTTCGCCGACGGGAGCTTCGACGCTGCCGTGTCCACGTGGACGCTGTGCACCATCCCGGACGTCGGCGCCGCCCTCCGCGAGGTGCGGCGCGTTCTCAAGCCCGGCGGGACGCTGCACTTCGTCGAGCACGGGCTGGCCCCGGATGAAGGCGTGCGCCGCTGGCAACGACGCCTCGAGCCGGTACAGAAGCGGGTGTTCGGCGGGTGCCACCTCACCCGTTCGGTCGTCGACCTGCTCACGACCGAGGGCTTCACCATCACCGAGCTCGACGTCTTCTACGAGAGCGGCACACCAAGGCCACTTGGCGCGATGTCCCTGGGCAGGGCGTTGTCTCCCTAGCATCACGCCAGGTCAGCAGCATCACGCCAGGCCAGCGCAGACGGTGGAAGCAGAGTCACCTCGCAAGGGCGAGATCCGGTGGCGGGATGATCGACTGCGCTCAATAGGGTGACTCCGGTGACCCTCCTCGACGCCGTGCTGATCGTTGCGGCCGGGCTTGCGGCAGGAACGATCAACGCCGTGGTCGGGTCGGGGTCACTGATCACCTTTCCGGCCCTGCTGGCGCTGGGCTACCCACCGCTGGTGGCCAACGTCAGCAACAACATCGGCCTGGTACCCGGATCGATCAGCGGTGCCTGGGGTTACCGCCGCGAGCTTGCCGATACCGGGCCTGTCCTTCGTCGCCTGCTGCCGTGGTGCGCGGCCGGAGGAGCCCTCGGTTCGTCCCTGTTGTTGCTCCTGCCTGCGAGGGTGTTCGAGTCCGTGGTGGTGGTGCTCATCGCGCTGGCCCTGCTGCTGGTGGTACTGCAGCCACGGTTGGCGGCACGCCTGAGAACCCGTGCGCCGCTGCATGAGGCCAACCGCGCCCGCACGGTGGCGTTGGTCATCGGACTCTTCGGCGCGAGCGTCTACGGCGGCTACTTCGGCGCGGCCCAGGGAGTGATCTACCTGGCGTTGCTCTCGCTGCTGCTGGTGGAGGACCTCCAGGTGGCGAACGCCATCAAGAACGTGCTGGCGACGGTCGTCAACGGCGTCGCTGCAGTGTTGTTCATGGTGTTCGCGCACCCCGACTGGGCGGTCGTCGGTCTCATTGCCCTCGGCGCGGTCGTCGGTGGGCAGCTGGGTGCGAAGGTGGGCCGCAGGCTGCCCCCGGCCGCCTTGCGGGTGGTGATCGTCGTTGTCGGGGTGGCGGCCATCGTCAAGGTGGTGGCGGGCTGACTCCCTCTGCCGAGGAAGCGGGGTGCTAGTCCAGAACGGATGGGTCGAATGCCGCGAACGGAGGAGGGCCGATGCCGCGGATGAGGTGGCTTCCCCACAGGTCACGCTCGGTGATGGCCGCCTCGGCGTCCGCGTCAGGGGTGCGGAGTACCAGTGGGGTGCCGTTCTTCATCTCGGCGAGACCACGAACCCGGCCGTACCAGGCGTAGCGGCCACTGATCGGCTCGAAATGGCCGGTGAGGATCACCTCGACCACGTGCTCCACCTGGTCGACCAGCACTGTTGCCGCACCGTGGTAGCCCTCGCGCTCGTCGTCGTGACTGTTTCCGTGCTCACCCATGGTGTTCCTCGCTCGTCTCAGGTGTGGGGGGCTGGCCGAGCAGGCGCAGAGAGGGCGCCGGGCGTGCCGGAGGCGCGAACTTGACCGGCGAACCCTCGGCCTTGATGATGCCCTCGAGGCCGCCCCAGACCAACATTGTCAGGTAGTCGACCAGGGCCTCGGCGGACATCGTGCGGTTGTCGACCCACCAGTGGGTGGCCAGTTGGACCATGCCCACCACCCCGTACGCCCAGGGTTGGGCCCCGCCGGAGTCCATGCCCATGGTGCGCAGTCGATCGCCGACCAGTGCCGAGAGAGCCTCGGCAACCACCCGCTCGGTGGTGGCAACCACGCTCTCCTGGTCGCCGACCTCCTGGTTGTGCGCGAACACGAAGCTGTACAGCGACGGCTCCGCGGCGATGGAGTTCACGTAGGCGCCGATCACCCCGCGCGCCTGGTCGAAGTCGTCGCGTACTTGTTCGAGCTCCGCGAGCAGCGGCGGCAGCAGCACGGTCTGGGCGATCTTCGTGAGGATGGCGCCGATGAGGTCGCTCTTGTCGGTGAAGTGGCGGTAGAGCACGGTCTTGGACACCTGCAGCTCGGCGGCGACTGTTTCCATGCCGATGTTCGGGCCCTCGCGTCGGATCGCACCGATCGCGGCGTCCACGAACTCCTCGCGACGGGCCTTCTTGTGCTCGTCCCAGCGTTTCTTGCGTCCGTCGATGGCTCCACGCGCGGACCGGGTCTCGTTGACGACTGCAGCTGCGGTGGCCGCAGCCGAGGTGACGACGTTGAGCAACGATCCCGGCGAGCTCTTGTCCTGTCCTTCGTCCTTGACAGCAGGGCCGTCATGGTTCATGTTATTCATGGTAGCAGTTACGTCCAATCACAAGAAGTGCTTCGCTCGGAGCCTGCACGCCTCACTGTTGCACGGCGCCGCACTCGTCCGAAGGTGTACTTCACTCCACAGGAGTTGTCATGTCGAGCACAGAAGCGCCGACGCGCGTCGGCAAGCGGGATCTCGCCACCAGGGAGGTCAAGGTGACCGACCGGCAGGAGGTCGCCACCCGTCTGCTGGCCTCCTCGGCGAAGAAGTCCTACGACCCGATGGTGGAAGTCGACTGGGACGCCCCGGTACCTGACCACCTCTACGGGATGACGCCGGAGTGGAGCACCCTCTACCGCACGTCTATGTGGGATGAGATGAGTCTCGAGCAGCAGGTCACGCTGACCAAGCACGAGGTGTCCTCCATCATGAGCACCGGCATCTGGTTCGAGATGATCTTGATGCAGCTGATCGTCCGGGACATGTACGGCAAGGATGCCTCGACACCGCATTTCCAGTTCGCGCTCACCGAGATCGCCGACGAGTGCCGCCACTCCATCATGTTTGCCCGCGCCTCTGAACGCTTCGGCTGCCCCAGCTACCTCCCGTCGCGGACCGCGCTTGAGCTCGGCCGCATCTTCAAGGCAGTTGCGGTCGGAGCGACGGCCTACGGCGCAATTCTGGTGGCCGAGGAAATTCTCGACGTGATGCAGCGCGACTGGATGAAGGACGAGCGGGTTCAGCCGATCGCCCGCACCACCAGCAAGATCCACGTGCTCGAGGAGGCGCGGCACATGCGCTTCGCGCGGGAAGAGATCGTGCGCCGGTCCGAGGGACTGTCCAGGGCCCAGCGGAGCAGGGAGCGCGTCCGACTCGCGGGTGGGGCCTACTTCATCACCAACAGCCTGGTGAACCCGGCGGTGTACGCCGCGGCCGGTCTGGACACGAAGCGAGCGTTGGCTGCCGCCAAGTCGAACGAGCACTACAAGGCGAAAATGCGGGGAAGCGCCTCCAAGTTGATGGGTTTCCTCGATGAGGTCGGCATGGTCGGTGGCCCGTCCGTGAACTTGTACAAGCGCGTCAACCTGCTCTGAGGCCCTGTAGGCGGCGCGCTGCATCCTCCAGGACGTCGTCGCGCTTGCAGAAGGCGAAGCGCAGCAGCGCCCGCCAGGGGGCCTGCTCGGCGGTGGGGGAGTCGCAGAACGCGCTCACGGGCACCGCGGCGACGCCGATCCGCTCGGGCAGCTCACGGCACAACGAGGCCGCGTCGGTCACACCGAGCGGACCGGCATCGGCGCAGACGAAGTACGTGGCCTCGCTGGCGTACACCCGTAGTCCGGCCTCGGCCAGGGCGAGGCTGAGCAGGTCGCGCTTGCCCTGCAGCCTTTCCCGCATCGCCACCACCCAGGCCTGTTCCTGCGTCAGTGCCTGAGCGGCGGCGACCTGCAGCGGGGTGGCGCCGACGAAGGTCATGAACTGCTTCGCGGTCTTCACTGCGGCCACCAGGTCGGCCGGGCCGCAGACCCAGCCCGTCTTCCACCCGGTGGCGCTGAATGTCTTGGCGATGGAAGACACCGACAGCGTGCGCTGCGCCATGCCAGGCAGCGCAGCCAACGGCTGGTGGCGGCCGCCGTCGAACACCAGGTGCTCATACACCTCGTCGGTCAATACGAGTAGGTCGTGCTCGCAGGCAACATGAGCCAGCGCAGTGAGTTCATCGCCGGTGAACACCGTGCCGGTGGGGTTGTGCGGGGAGTTGACGATCAGCATCCGCGTCCGCGGGCTGATCGCGGCGCGCACAGCGTCGAGGTCGAGCGCAAAGCGTGTCCCGTCGGGTACCAGGGGGACGGTGCGCCGCACCGCGCCGGCGAGGGCGACCGCGGCGGCGTAGCAGTCGTAGTAGGGCTCGATCATCACGACCTCCTCGCCCGCACCCACCAACGCGAGCACGGCGGCCGTGATCGCCTCGGTCGCGCCGACCGTGATGAGGACCTCGGTGTCCGGATCGTGCACCAGCCCGTAGCGGGCGGCCCGGTCGGCGGCAACGGCGCGGCGGAGAACCGGCATGCCCATGCCCGGCGCGTACTGGTTGAGGCCGCCCTGGATCGCGTCGGTAGCTGCGTCCAACATCGACTGCGGCCCGTCGGTGTCCGGGAAGCCCTGCCCGAGATTGACGGCGTCGTGCCGCTGCGCCAGCGCTGTCATCTCGGCAAAGATCGTCGAGGTGAAGGGCTGTAGGTGGGGAAGTAGGCCAGCGGGTCTTCTCGGGGCAGGTCTCACCGCAGCGATCATGCCCGAACGGCTGGAAGGATGAGTGGCGTGGACCTCACGATGGACGACACTGCCAAACGCCGCGACCTGCGCAAGATGAAGCTGGTTGCCGCCGGCTTCCTGGTGTTTGCGACGGCCGTGTACCTGTTCGCGAGCTGGCAGGAGACCCGTGGTGCGGGCGGCTGGGTCGGCTGGGTCGGCTGGGTCGGCTACGTCCGGACCGCCGCCGAGGCGGGCATGGTGGGTGCCCTCGCGGACTGGTTCGCCGTCACCGCGTTGTTCCGCCACCCCTTGCGGATCCCCATTCCGCACACCGCGATCATCCCGCGCAAGAAGGACCAGCTGGGGGCGAGTCTCGGCGAGTTCGTCGGCACCAACTTCCTGGTTCCGGACGTGGTGGTGAGCAAGCTGCACTCGGTGCGGGTGCCGGAGCGCCTGGGCGCCTGGGTGGCCCATCCCGCCAACGCCGAGCGGATCACCGCCGAGGCCGCCGCTGTGCTGCGCGGTGCGGTCGCAGTGCTGCGCGACGAGGACGTCCAGCAGGTCATCGACGCCACCATCGTCCGCAAGCTCGTCGACCAGCAGTGGGGGCCACCGCTGGGTGCGCTGCTCGGCCAGGTGCTTGCCGACGGCAAGCACCGCAAAATGGTGGACCTGATCTGCGACCGGGCATATGACTGGGTGCTGGTCAACCACGACACCGTCGTTCGAGTGGTCTCTCAGCAGGCTCCGACCTGGTCCCCGCGCTTCCTGGACGACATGCTGGCCGACAAGTTGCACCGCGAGGTGCTGGACTTCGCGCGTGCGGTGCGCGATGACGAGAACCACCAGATGCGCAAGGCTGTCGACAAGTTCCTCGCCGAGTTCGCCCATGACCTGCAGCACGATCCGGCCACCGCGGCCCGCGCCGAAGCGGTCAAGCAGCAGATCCTGGAGCACCCCGAGGTGCAGAAGCTTGCTGCCAGTGCCTGGGGCACAGCGAAACGGATGATCCTCGACGCGGTGGAGGACCCCGCCAGCGAGCTCCGGCTTCGCGTCCGCGACGGCATCATCGCCTGGGGCGGACGCCTCGCCGGGGACGACGCAGTGCGGTCCAAGGTGGACGGATGGCTGGAGGATGCGCTGCGCTACGTCGTGAGGAACTACGCCAAGGAGATCACCGGCGTCATCACCGATACGGTCGCCCGCTGGGACGCCCAGGAGACCAGCCGCAAGATCGAGCTCCAGGTGGGACGCGACCTGCAGTTCATCCGGATCAACGGCACCGTCGTCGGCTCGCTGGCCGGGTTGGCGATCTACGGGTTCTCGCAGTTGTTGTTCGGCTGAGCGTCGCGCGTAATTGGGGTGATTCTGTCGGGGCGACCGGCTACGGTTCTGGCTGTCGGTGATGAGCGCGAGTGAAGGAGGAGCTTCCGTGGTGACCCAGTCCGGGGCGCGCGAGCTCGCTGTGGAGGCCCACGGCCTGGTCAAGGTCTACCGCGGGAAAGGCGGCGGCGTACGGGCGCTGGACGGTGTCGACCTTGAGGTTCCGGCAGGGACCGTGCTGGGCCTGCTCGGACCGAACGGGGCCGGCAAGACCACCGTAGTGCGGATCCTGACTACCCTGCTCAAGCCGGATGGCGGGAGCGCGCAGGTGGCGGGCGTCGATGTGCTCGCCGACCCCGACGGCGTGCGGCGCAAGATCGGGCTGTCGGGTCAGTACGCAGCGGTCGACGAAAACCTCACCGGCTTCGAGAACCTGCACATGGTGGGGCGCCTGTACGGAATGTCCAAAGCGGACTCCACGGCGCGGGCGCGGGAGCTGCTCAGCGACTTCCGTCTCGAGGAAGCGGCCGAACGAACCGCCAAGACCTACTCCGGTGGGATGCGCCGCCGCCTCGACCTCGCCGGCGCACTGGTCGCTCGTCCGCCCGTGGTGGTGTTGGACGAGCCGACGACAGGACTCGACCCGCGTGGGCGCATTGACATGTGGGGGGTCATCAGCAAGCTGGTCGCCGACGGGACGACCGTGCTGCTGACCACCCAGTACCTGGAGGAGGCCGACCAGCTGGCCAACAGTATCGCCGTCATCGACAAGGGCAAGGTCATCGCCAGGGGAACTGCCGACGAGCTCAAGAGCCAGGTGGGCGGCGAACGGCTGGAGATCGAGATCGGCGAGGAGGCTGACTCGGCTGCTGCCCAGCAGGTGCTGGCGCGCCTCGGTGCGGGGGAGCCCGCCGTCGAGGACGACCGCAGGCTCAGTGTCACCGTGGAAGGCGGCTCGGCCACCTTGGTCGAGGCGCTTCGGCAGCTCGACGCGGCAGGCATCCGCGTGCTTGACGTGGCCTTGCATCGCCCCACCTTGGACGACGTGTTCCTCTCTCTCACCGGGCACGCGGCCGAGGTAGAACCACAAGGAGACAAGAAGTGAGCTCCCCGGTGAAAGCTCTTCGCGACAGCGCGGTGGTCACGCGTCGCAACCTCATCACGATTGTCAGGCTCCCCGATCTGGCTTTCGGCGCCACAGTCCAACCGCTGATGTTTGTGTTGCTCTTTGCCTACGTGTTCGGCGGAAGCCTTGGCGGTGGTGACTACCGGGAGTTCCTCATCGCGGGCATCTTCGCTCAGACGGTGGCCTTCAACGCGGCGTTCACCACCATCGGCATGGCCAACGATCTGCAGAAAGGCATCATCGATCGCTTCCGGTCGCTGCCGATGTCCCGGGTTGCGGTGATCCTGGGGCGGACGACGTCGGACCTGGTGCTCAGCGCGATCACCCTGGTGGTGATGGCGACATGTGGGTTGATCGTCGGTTGGCGCATCAGAGGGGGCCTCGTCGACGCGGTTGCCGGCTTCGCGGTGATGCTTCTGTTTGCCTTCGCCATGTCCTGGGTTGGCGTGACTGTCGGTTTGATGGCGCGCAGCGTGGAGGTGGCGCAGAGTGCGGGGCTGATCTGGCTGTTCCCGTTCACCTTCATCTCCTCCGCGTTCGTGTCGGCGGCGAGCCTGCCGGGGCCCCTGCGCTTGCTGGCCGAGTGGAACCCGGTGACGGCGGTGGCCGGGGCCGGGCGAGATCTCTTCGCCAACAAGACCCCGGCCGGTTTTGCCGTGTCCACGGGGTGGCCCGCCCAACACTCGGTGCTGTACGCGACGCTCAGCTCGGTGGGCATCATCGTGTTGTTCATGCCGCTTGCTGTGGCCAAGTACCGGAGCGTCTCCACCCGCTGAGTTGTGGTGGGCCTCATCTCACCTGCGCAAGCAGAACGCTTGCAACTGCTAGCACCCCCCGCTAGCCTAGGGTCAGTACCACAGCGGGAGGTGAGCAAAGTGACAGACACTGATGGTGAGAGGCCAGCGGAGTCCGGCACTTCGGGCGCCTTGCGTGAGCACGCTGCCGCGTCTGAGGAGATCGTTGCGGTAGCAGGGGCCGCAGTTACCGCTGCGGTGCACGACCTCGGGGGCTTCATCCGTTCGCAACGCGAGATGGCGCAGGTGTCGCTGCGTCAGCTTGCGAAGCGGGCGGGAGTGAGCAACCCATACCTGAGCCAGATCGAGCGTGGACTGCGGAAGCCGTCCGCGGAGGTGCTGCAACAGATCGCCAAGGGGCTTCGAGTCTCAGCGGAGGCGCTCTACGTGCAGGCCGGAATCCTCGAGCGCAAGGAACCCAGCCCCGTGCTGGATGCCGTGCTCAGCGATATTCAGATCAGTGAGCGGCAGAAGCAGGTTCTGATCGAGATCTACGAGTCGTTTCGCAGAGAGAACGCCGTCGAAGACCCGATCGTGGCCTCGTGAGACGAACCTGGCCCGCACCATCCAATCCGCACCACTTCCACACTGAGGAGAGCTAACGATGTCGAACCCCATCGACCAGGCCAAGACCCCATTTCTCGCAGCAATCGGAGCTGGCGACTACGCGCTGGCCTCCGTCACCGAAGCGGTGATGAACGCGCGCAGCCGCGCCCTAACAGTCCGCAGCCGCGCGGAGCAGCGTGCCGAGACTGCCCGCGGCCGCGTTGCTGACTTCCCGGAGGAGTTCAACGCCCAGCTCAACGAGCTGCGCACGAAGCTGGACCCGGAGGAGTTGCGCAGGGTCGCCGACGCCTATGTGCAGGCAGCTGCGGGTATCTACGTCTCGCTCGCCGAGCGCGGCGACGAGGTCATCGCCAAGGTGCGCAAGCAGCCGCAGGTGGAAGACGCCATCGAGCGGGCTGAGGATGCAGCCGAGGACGCGCGTGGCCTCACGACCGAGGTGCTCGGGACCGTTGCACGCCAGACCCGTTCGATCGGTGAGAAGGCAGCGCGGGCGACCGAGCGCGTGACCGGCCGGACCGCCAACGCGGTCACCGAAGCCGGTGCGGAGACCGCGCACCAGCTGCGCTCGACCTCCCGCAAGGCAGCCAACCAGACGTCACCGCCCAAGGCTGCGGCGCACACGAAGCCGGCTCCGGCCAAGAAGGCGACCGCCGCGCGCAAGAACGTCGCGAGCAAGGCCGCAGACACTGCGGCTGCTGCGGTGAAGTCCGTGTCCAAGGCGGCGGACACCGCGTCGTCCACGGTCGCGAAGACGGCGAGCGAGACCAAGGACACTGCGGTCAAGGCCCAGAACACCGCGACAGCGAAGACCAGCGACAGCTGATCGCGTAGTCGTTCGACACGCAACAACCACGCAACAACGCAGCCCCGCCCGGTTCATGGACTTGGCGGGGCTCCGTTGCGCGGACACTGCGTTGGACCTCTGGACCACCCCGCGTCCAGTGAGCACGTAACATTGACCTCGTGCTTCCCTTCGCCGGTATTGTGATGGACGCCTTCTGGGTTCTCGGACTTGGTTCAGGTGTCTTCACCTTTGCGCACGCCGTGCGTCAGCGCCCGGACGCGTTCACCGCGGTGGACAAGCTCACGAAAGGCAAGTGGCTCGGCATCATCGCCGCCGCCACCTTGGTGATGCTGTTGTTCAAGCCGGTCTCCTTCATCGGCATCTTCGGCGTAGTCGCGGTCTGCGTGTACCTGGCGGACGTGCGCCCCAAGGTCGACGAGATCCAGCGCGGACCACGCTGGTAGCTGGGCCTCTCGCGGGGCCCGGGCCGTCAGCTGAACACTGTCAGCTGAAAACGACAGTCTTGCTGCCGTGCACCAGCACCCGGTCCTCCAGGTGCCAGCGCACGCCCCTGGACAGCACCAACCGCTCGATGTCGCGTCCTTTGCGCACCATGTCGGCCACGTCGTCCGCGTGGCTCACGCGAATCACGTCCTGCTCCACGATCGGCCCCGCGTCGAGCTCGGCGGTGACGTAGTGGCAGGTGGCACCGATCAGTTTGACGCCTCGGGCGAAGGCCTGGTGGTAGGGCCGCGCGCCCACGAAGGAGGGCAGGAAGCTGTGGTGGATGTTCAGCGCCCGCCCCGCCCAGTGCTCGCACAGGGCTGGCGGCAGCACCTGCATGAAGCGGGCAAGCACAATGGCGTGCGGGTCGTGGGAGTCAACCAGCTCCTGGACCTGCGCGAAGGCGGGCCCACGCTCCGCGGGGTCGGGCGGAAAGGGGATGTGCGCAAAGTCCACGCCGTGGGCCGCGGCGACCGGAGCGAGGTCGGGATGGTTGCCGATCACAGCCGACACCGTGGCGGCCAGCTCGCCATCGGTGATGCGGCCGAGCAGGTCGTGCAGGCAGTGCGCCTCCTTGGAGACGAGTAGCACCACGCGCTTGGGTTCCCAGGAGTCGGAGAGCCTCCAATCGACCTCGGGACCGAACTCGGCTGCGACGGTAGCAAAGCGGGTACGTAACTCGGCCAGCGAACAGGTGATGGACGAGGCCAGCACGACCTGTCGCGTGAAGAACCAGCCGGCGCCGGCATCAGCGTGGTACGCGGCTTCGGTGATCGAGCCCCCGGCCTCGAACAGGAAGGTCGAGATGCGTGCCACGATGCCCGTCCGGTCCCGGCAGCCGAGGGAGAGCACGAAACGGCGGTCATCCATGGGGACAGTCTCCCAAGCGCGGAGCGACCGTGGACCACGGGACCGTGAGCACGCAGTCGCGTTGCCTTCCACGGTCGCGCTGTACGGCAAAACCATTGGCCTGCAAGAGCTCAATGGTGCTGCGCCAGCGGGCACGTGGGCCAAAGGGGGCGTGCGGGGCGGCGGTCGCCCAGCAGTGGTCCGCTGCGACGAGCAGCTCGTGCACGGCCTCGCCGGGCACGTTGCGATGGATCAGCGCCTTGGGCAGCCGCGCCGCGAGATCCGAGGGCTTCTCCACGTCGAAGGGGTCCCAGGCCAGTGTGAGCGTCTGCGGACCTCCGGCTGACAACAGCACCCACGAACACCGGCGTCCCAGCTCGTCGCAGGTGCCTTCGATGATCACTCCGCGGGGTGCGAGCGCGGCCCGCATGCGATCCCAGGCCGGAATCACGGCTTCCTCGGGGTACTGGCGTAGCACGTTGAACGCCCTTACCACCGCAGGCCGCAGCCCGGCCAGCTCGAAGCCACCACGTCCGAAGCTCACCGCTGAGCTTGCCGCGTGCTGCGCGGCGGACACCCGCGCGGGATCGATCTCCAGGCCGATCACCCGCACATCAGCGCGGACTCGACTCAGCCGTGCGGCCAGCTCGACGGTGGTCACCGGGCTGGCGCCATAGCCGAGGTCGACCACCAGGGGATGGTTGGTCAGCGCGTCACGCACCTGGGGTGAGTTCGTGAGCCAGCGATCGCTGCGGCGCAGCCGGTTGACGCCCGTGGTGCCTCGGGTGATGCTGCCCTGCACCCGTTCGGGACGTCCTAGTGTTCCGCGAGCCACTGTTCGGTGAACCGCTGCTCGATGATCAAGAGCTCCCCGAGGTGCTCGGCGATGATCTGCTCGATCTTGCCGCCGATGAGCGGCACCGACACGTACGCGTCACCGGTGCTGAGGCTCGTGCAGGACTCGTCGTCGCCACTGAGCGAGTGCGTACCGCGCATCTTGATCGGACTGCCCGCAACGATTGCCGCGAACGTTCCCGAGGCGCTGGTGCCGTCGAGCGCCCCCCACGTCTCCGTGCGCTGCACCGTAAGATCACCGGACCGGATCTTCCGGACGACACTCGGAAGGTAGTCCGCAGATATCGTCTGGGTCACGCGAATCACGATCCCGCCGTCAGCGACGTCCGCGCTGTCGACCGTGGCCCGTCGGCCTCCTACCGCGGCAACCCGCGCGCGCCAGTAGGCCACATCGGTGACCGCCGCATGCACGGCGGCCGGGCTGCTGGAGTAGCTGGCCGAGTGCTCGATGCGGCGTGACATGGAAGGCACGCTACCGTCTGAACCTGTGCTCGACTCGATGCTGCTTCGACGGATCGGCGCTGCGGGCGTGCAAATTCGGCATGACGTCGCCATGGCTGAGTTGACGACGCTGCGTGCCGGGGGTCCGGCGAGCACCGTGCTGGAGTGCACGAGCACCGCTGCGTTGGTCGCTGCCGTCCGCGAGCTGGACAGCGCGGGGGAGTCGGTCCTGGTCGTCGGCGGTGGGTCTAACCTCTTGGTTGCCGACTCCGGGTTCGACGGCACCGTCGTGCACGTGGCCACTTCGGCGGTCCAGGTGCGGGCCGACGGCGCCTTGGTCCACGCCGAGGCCGGAGCTGGCTGGGACGGCGTCGTTGCCATGACGGTCGTGGCCGGCAGCGGTGGCTTGGAGTGCTTGTCCGGCATTCCGGGGAGTGCGGGGGCCACACCCGTGCAGAACGTTGGCGCCTACGGGGTGGAGATCGCTTCGGTGCTGCACCGGGTCCAGCTGCTCGACCGGGCCACCGGGGGCGTGCGATGGGTGCAGCCTGAGGAGCTCGCACTGGGGTACCGCACCAGCGCACTGAAGCACACTGACACCGCGGTGGTGTTGGCCGTTGAGCTGCGGTTGCGCCCCGGCGGGTCCAGTGCGCCGCTGACCTACCGGGAGCTGACGACGACGCTCGGGGTGGAGGCGGGGGCACGGCTGCCTGCGGCGCAGGTGCGGGCCGCCGTTCTGGGCTTGCGTCGCGGCAAGGGAATGGTGAGCGACGCCGCCGACCACGACTCGTGGAGCGCTGGCTCCTTCTTCACCAACCCGATACTCGGCGACGACACACTGCGGGAGGTCGTGGCCCGGACCGGACCGGACGTGCCCCAGTATCCGGGGGCGCAGGGAACCAAGCTGTCAGCAGGATGGCTCATCGAACATGCGGGGTTCACTCGCGGCTTCCCTGGGCCGGACGCGGCGGCGCGGCTTTCGACGAAACACACACTCGCCCTGACCAACCGCGGCTCCGCGAGCACCGCGGAGCTGCTCGCGTTGGCGCGGGTGGTGCGGGACGGCGTTCGCGAGGCGTTCGGGGTCGCCTTGGAGCCGGAACCCGTGTTGGTCGGTTGTGCTCTGTGACGAGGGCTGTCGCAGTCGACAGGTAGCCTGTTCTGTATGACGGGACTCATTGATGCTGGGCGCCGTCGCGGCGGCATTCTTGCTCTGGCCGCCCTGCTGTTTGCTTTGTCTGCGTGTACTGCGGCGCCCCTGGGTGCTGCGGGCGCGGGCGCTGCAACCGATGCGCCGACGACGACGTCGGCGCCAGCGGTTCCCGTCACCGAGCTTCCCGCGGACGGCGCCAAAGATGTGAGTCCTACCGCGCCGGTGGCGGTGTCGGTCACCACGGGGACGCTGCACGACGTGGTCCTGACCAATCCCTCGGGTACCAAGGTGGAAGGTGCGATGTCGCCGGGAGGTAACTCGTGGGCTACCACCGAGGCCCTCGGCTACGGAAACACGTACACCTGGTCGGGCACGGTGACGGGTCCCAGCGGGAACAGCTCGCCGCTCTCCGGTGCGTTCACCACCCTCAAGCCCTCGACCATCACGAGCGCGAACATCAATATTGCCGACAGCGCGACGGTTGGTATCGCCGCGCCAGTCATCTTGCAGTTCGCCGGCAAGGTCACCGACAAGGCCACCGTGGAGAAGGCGCTGACGGTGACGACGGTTCCGCCGACTGTCGGGTCATGGGCCTGGTTGCCGGACTCCCCCGAGGGTGCGCGGGCGCACTGGCGTCCCCAGAGCTACTTCGCGGCGGGCACTGTTGTCGACGTCAGCGCTTCGCTGTACGGCGTCCCGCTCGGTGGTGGTTCCTACGGCAAGGCCGACCTGACCTCGCACTTCACCGTCGGGCGCAGTCAGATCGTCAAGGCAGATGCCGCCAGTCATCGCATCGTGGTGATCCGGAACGGCCAGGTCTTGTTCGACTTTCCGGTGAGCTACGGCAAGGCCGACCTGCCGCGCAACGTCACTCGCAGCGGCATCCATGTGGTCAGCGAGAAGCTCGCGGACGTGTTCATGACGAACATCGCCGCCGGGTACACGAACGTGCACGAGAAGTGGGCCGTTCGGATCAGCAACAACGGGGAGTTCATCCACGCCAACCCGAACACGGTGGCTGTGCAGGGCTCGACGAACGTGTCCAACGGCTGCATCAACGAGGCGACCGCCGACGCCGAGCAGTACTTCAACTCGGCGATGTTCGGTGACCCCGTGGAGGTCACCAACACCAGTATCAACCTGTCGGCCGCCGACGGAGACATCTACGACTGGGCCCTGTCGTGGTCCCAGTGGCGGAGCATGTCGGCGCTGTAGGTCGCCGAGGCGATAAGCGTCAGCGCCGGTACGCCCGCATGGCGGAGGCCTGGTCACGTGGCTTGACCACGATCTGGTCCAGATTCACGTGGGACGGTCGCGTCGCTGCGAAGCCGATGACTTCCGCGATGTCCATGGCGGTCAGCGGGGTGAGGCCGGCGTAGACGGCGTCAGCGGCGTCGGCGTCACCGTCGAATCGGACCAGGGAGAACTCGGTCTCCACCATTCCTGGGCACACCTCAGTGAACCGAACGGGCTGGCCGAGCAGTTCACCGCGCAGGGTCCGGTGCGCCACGGCCTGGGCGTGCTTGGCTGAGGTGTATCCCGAGCCTCTGTCGTAGGTCTCCAACGCCGCGATCGAGGTCACCGTCACGACCAGGCCGTCGCCAGAGTCCACCAGTGCCGGCAACAGCGCCTTGGTCATCCGTACGGTGCCGAGCACGTTGGTTTCCCACATCCACCGCCAGTCGTCAAGGTTTGCGTCGGCCACCGTCCCCAGACCTTTGGCCCCACCAGCGTTGTTGACCAGGACGCTCACCGCGGGGACGGCGGCGGCGAACGCGTCTACGGAGGCTTGGTCGGTGACGTCCAGCGCCAGTGCCGTGCCGCCGATCTCCGCCGCGATCGCCGCACACCGTTCGACTCGTCTGGCCCCGAGAACGACGTGAAAGCCTGCGTCGGCCAGTACACGGGCAGTGGCAGCGCCGATTCCGGAGCTTGCGCCGCTGACGACGGCAGTGGGACGACGGTCGGCTGAGGGGGTGCGCATGCCCCGAACCTATGCCCAGGGTGCGTCCGCCGCGCGCACGCCTACTGTGGGCTGGTGCACTTTGGAGAAGCCGACAGCGTCGACGGAACCCGAATCGCCTACCTTCACGGCGGCGACCCTGGCGCTCCACCGCTGGTGATGATCCACGGCTGGGCGCAGTCCGCGAGCTGCTGGGGCCAGGCGATGCTGGATGAGCTGAGCGCCGAGCACCGCGTCATTGCCGTCGATCTGCGCGGGCACGGCCGCTCGGATGCGCCGCAGCAGGGCTACGACAACGGGGCGCTGTGGGCGGCCGACCTCGTCGCAGTGCTGGACTCCGCGGCCGTTGTCGCCTCTCCTGTGCTGCTCGGCTGGTCCTACGGCGGCCTGGTGATCTGCGACTACCTCGCCTCCGGGGGTCGAGCTGCGGGGGTGGTCTTCGTTGGTGCCATCACGGGGCTCGGCCGCGGCAAGGCCGGTGGCCGGGTAGGTACCGCCATGCGTGGCGCCTTGCCCGCTGCGCTGTCCACAGACGCCGGGGTTGCTGCCCAGGCGCTGGCCGGATTCAACGACGCACTGGTGGACCCCAGCGACGGGGAGCGGGCACAGGCGTTCTTGGGTACCAGTCTGGCGACGCCGCCGCGGGTGCGTGCCGCGTTGTTTGCCCGCGAGTGCGATCACGATGAGCTGCTGGCCGGTCTCGACATACCCGCACTGGTGCTGCACGGCACGGCCGACACCGTAGTCGACGTCCGGGCGGGTGAGCATGCTGCGGGGTTGCTGCGGGATGTGCGGACGAGCTTCTGGGACGGAGCCGGCCACGCCCCCTTTGCTACCGATCCGGAGCGTTTCGTCGGCGAGGTCACTACCTTCGCGTCGCACGCGAACTCGGTGACAGGCAGGATGGACGGGTGATTACTGCTCTCGCGCCACTTCCCCGCAGGGTGGCTGTCCTCTCCGTGCACACCTCACCGCTGGAACAGCCGGGGACCGGCGACGCGGGCGGAATGAACGTCTACGTGCTGCAGACCGCGTTGCAGATGGCGCGTCGAGGCGTCGAGGTGGAGATCTTCACCAGGGCCACCTCGTCATCGGCTCCGTCGGTGGTGCGCGCGGCCCCGGGGGTGCTGGTGCGAAACGTTGTCGCCGGTCCTTTTGCCGGTCTGGACAAGGACGAGCTGCCCGCGCAGCTGTGTGCGTTCACTGCCGGGGTGCTGCGGGCCGAGGCGCGGCAGGACCCCGGCTACTACGACCTGGTGCACAGCCACTACTGGTTGTCCGGGCAAGTGGGGTGGCTGGCCCGGGACCGCTGGGGCGTACCGCTCGTCCACACCGCGCACACTCTTGGGAAGGTGAAGAACGCCGCACTGGCCTCCGGTGACGCCCCCGAGCCCAAGGTGCGGCTCATCGGCGAGCAACAGGTGGTCGGCGAGGCGGACCGTCTGGTGGCGAACACCGCCGCGGAAGCGAACCAGCTGGTGCAGCTCTACGCCGCCGACGCGGCGCGGGTGGACACCATTGCGCCCGGTGCCGATCTGCAACGTTTTCGGGTGGGTGACCGTGTCGGGGCCCGCGCCGCGCTGGGTATCGCGCCGCACGAGGTGGTGCTCAGCTTCGTCGGGCGCATCCAGCCCCTCAAAGGGCCCGATGTCCTGCTCCGGGCAGCGGCGGAGCTTCTGACGCGTGATCCGAGTCGTCAGCTTCGGGTGCTGGTGGTCGGTGGCCCGTCGGGCAGCGGCTTGGAGCACCCGCGCGCGCTCGTGGAGCTGGCCGCACAGCTGGGGATTACGCAGGCCGTCACCTTCCTGCCGCCTCAGCCGGCCGAGGCGCTGGCCGAGATCTACCGTGCCTCCGATGTCGTGGCGGTGCCCTCGTACTCCGAGTCCTTCGGGCTCGTGGCGCTGGAGGCCCAGGCCTGCGGCACCCCGGTGGTGGCCGCTGACGTCGGCGGTCTCGGTGTGGCGGTGGTCGACGGCGTCACCGGCCTCCTCGTGGCCACGCACCGCACGCAGGACTGGGCTGACGCGCTCGCCGAGGTGGTGGACCACCCCGCACGCAGGTTGGCGCTGGCGGCCGCAGCTCCCGGGCATGCGGCGCAGTTCTCCTGGGAGCGCACTGCCGACGCGCTGCTCCAGACCTACGCCGAGGCGCGCTCGCCGATGACACAGCGTCCTGGTGGCCCCGTGCTCAGCCGGCCGCGCAGCCTGCGGCCACGCCGCTCATCGGGGGTGCTGGCATGAGCCCGAGCACGGCGGAGACGATCGAGGCGGCTCTCATCGATCGAGAGCTGGAGTTCACTCGCCCCTCCGCCGAGGTGTTTGTGGTGACGCTGCCCGGTGAGACGAAGCTGAACACCTCCTGCATGCTGACGGTGGGTACGCACGGTTTGCGGGTGGAGGCCTTTGTCTGCAGGCACGTTGATGAGAACTACGAGAACGTGTACGGGTTTCTGCTGCGTCGCAACCGGCGGTTGTTCGGGGTCGCCTACACAATCGACAAGGTCGGCGACATCTACCTGGTGGGCCGGATCGCAGGCGAGAACGTCACCGCCGATGAGCTCGACCGAGTTCTGGGTCAGGTTCTCGAGGCTGCCGACGGCGACTTCAACACCCTGCTCGAGCTCGGCTTCGCCACCTCGATCCGACGGGAGTGGGCGTGGCGCACCTCGCGCGGCGAGTCGCTGCGCAACCTCGAGGCGTTCACGCATCTCGTGGCGGAATCGGACGCCAGCGGCACACTCTAAGGTTGCCGGCAGAACGATCGATGTAGCACCATCATCCTGAAGGAGTGCGATGAGCTTCCACAGTCCTTTCCCCGACGTCGAGATCCCCGACACCAGCTTGTTCGACTTTCTCCTCGGGCGTGTCGCGACAGACGAGAAGCTCGCCGCCAAGATCGCACTCATCGACGGCAGCACCGGTGCGGAAACCACCTACGGCCAGCTGGTCGGGCAGATCAACGCCTTGGCCGGCGCCTTGGCGCAACGCGGCTTCGGGGTCGGTGACGTGGCAGGCATCCTCTGTCCCAACCTGCCGGCGTTCGTCACCGTGTTCCACGGCATCCTGCGCTCGGGGGGCACCGCCACCACCATCAACTCGCTCTACACGGCCGGAGATATCACCAGCCAGCTGAAAGACTCCAAAGCCGGCTATCTGTTCACCATCTCGCTGTTCTTGCCGCAGGCCGAAGAGGCTGCGGCCGCGGTAGGTATGGCACCGGAGAACATCGTGGTGATCGATGGTTCCGCGGAGGTCGCACCGGAGCGGACCTCGCTGCGGGAGCTGCTGGGTGCGGGAGCGCCCGCCCCGAAGGTGACCATCGACTCCGCCACCCACCTGGCGGTGCTGCCGTACTCTTCCGGGACCACCGGGCGGGCCAAGGGTGTCATGTTGACCCACCGCAACCTCATCGCCAACGTTGCCCAGACCGGCTCACTGCTCACGCTGTCCGACGAGGACCGCCTGCTCGCAGTGCTGCCGTTCTTTCACATCTACGGCATGAGCGTGCTGATGAACAGCAGCCTCTGGCGGGGCGCCACCATCATCACCATGCCGCGCTTCGACCTCGCCGACTTCTTGCGGATCATTGCCGAGTACCACGCCACCTTCGTCTTCATTGCGCCGCCAGTCGCCGTCGCCCTGGCCAAGCACCCGATGGTCGACGACTACGACACCTCCTCGTTGAAGATGGTGTTCTCCGGTGCCGCCCCGCTGGACGCGGAGCTGGGCAGGCGGGTGGCGGACCGGCTGCACTGCAGGGTGCGGCAGGGCTACGGGATGAGCGAGATGAGCCCCGTCAGCCATTCGATACCCGACGACCGTGACGATATTCCGCTGGGCACCGTCGGACTCACCGTCCCCAACATGGAGTGCAAGATCGTCGATCCCGCTTCTGGTGTGGAGATCGATGTTCCGGCGGAGGGGACCAGTGCCCCCGGAGAGCTGTGGTGCAAGGGCCCCAACGTGATGCTGGGCTACCTGGAGAACCCCCAGGCCACGGCGGCGACGATCGACAGCGACGGTTTCCTGCACACCGGCGACATCGCGACCGTGTCCGCCGAGGGTTTCGTCAGCATCGTGGACCGGCTGAAGGAACTCATCAAGTACAAGGGCTACCAGGTGCCCCCCGCGGAGCTGGAGGCGTTGCTGCTCACCCACGACGCGATCGCCGATGCTGCGGTGATCGGCGTGAACGACGCGGACGGTGAGGAGATACCGAAGGCGTTCATCGTCCGTCAGCCGGGCGCAGAGCTGACGGCCGAGGAGGTCATGAGCTTCGTCGCGAGCAAGGTGGCCCCGTACAAGAAGGTCCGTCGGGTGGAGTTCATCGGCGCCATCCCCAAGTCGGCGGCAGGGAAGATCCTGCGCAAGGACCTGCGATCGGCGCCCGCAGCCAGCTGATCGCTCCCGCGCGGCCGTCTGCCAAGATGTTCCGTATGAGCATCGGAACCCTTGTCCTGCTTCGTCACGGTGAGAGCGAATGGAACGCGTCTGGCCAGTTCACCGGCTGGGTGGACGTGGCCCTCACCGAGAAGGGTCGCGGCGAGGCCGTGAGGAGTGGGGAGCTCCTGGCCGAGCACGGTCTGCTGCCCGATGTGCTGCACACCTCGTTGTTGCGTCGCGCGATCACCACTGCGGCCGTCGCTCTCGACGTCGCCGACCGGCACTGGATCCCGGTCCAACGGGACTGGCGGCTCAACGAGCGGCACTACGGCGCTCTGCAGGGTAAGGACAAGCAGCAGACCAAGGACGAGTTCGGCGAGGAGCAGTTCATGCTCTGGCGTCGCAGCTACGACACACCACCACCGCCCATCGAGGCCGGCAGTACCTACAGCCAGGACACCGACCCGCGCTACGCGGACATCAACGGTGGCCCTCTCACCGAGTGCCTGGCCGACGTGGTTGCGCGCCTGCTGCCGTACTGGGAGGAGTCGATCGTGCCGGACCTGCGCGCGGGCAAGACGGTCCTCGTCACCGCGCACGGCAACTCGTTGCGCGCTCTGGTCAAGCATCTGGATGGCATCTCAGACGAGGACATCGTCGGACTGAACATCCCTACCGGAATCCCGCTGCGATACGACCTGGACGCGGACCTCGTGCCCGTCACTCGCGGCGGGGTCTACCTCGATCCGGATGCCGCGGCTGCGGGTGCTGCGGCCGTAGCGAACCAGGGCCGGTAGGCCTCCTGCTGCCCAGAGGTGAACAGCAGGCGAACTCTCACTGTCGAGTCCGTTACCGGGCACTGTTCCGATGGCATTCTGGACAAGCGCACCCGTAGTGAGAACGTACGATCCGCAGGTGACCGTGATCAGTGCCGTGTTGCTCGCGGCCGTCGCCGCAGCGCTCGGTCTCGCTGTCGGCGTCACCGTTGTTCCTGCTGTGCACGACCGTCGTGAACACAAGCGCGTCCAGACGGCGGGAATCACTGTGCGGGAGGTGCTACAGCAGATCTTCGCCTCCTCGCTCGGCGGGATCGCTGTGGTGGATCGTTTCGGCGACGTGCTGCTGAGCAACCCGCGGGCCGAGGAACTCGGCGTCATCCGCAACCGGCGGCTGGACCCCATCGCGTGGTCGGCGGTGCGGGACGTGCTGGAGCACGGCGTGTCGGTCGAGGTCGACCTGTCCACCGTGGACTCTCAGCAGGGGCGAGCTCCGTTGGCGGTGCACGCCCGCGTCCGAAGGCTCAGCGATGCTGACCGCAGGTTCGTGGTGATCGATGCCAGCGACGAGTCCGAGCACGTCCGACTCGAGTACGCCCGCCGTGACTTCGTTGCCAACATCAGCCATGAGCTGAAGACGCCGGTCGGCGCCATGGCGTTGCTCGCCGAAGCGCTGCTGGAGTCGGTCGACGATCCGGAGACCGTGCAGCGCTTCGGTTCCCGTCTGCTGCACGAGGCACGGAGGCTCGGCGCGATGGTCACTGAGCTGATCGCACTGTCCCGGTTGCAGGGAGCCGAGAAGCTGCCGGATCTGGACGTCGTGGACGTGGATGACGTGGTGGTTGCGGCGCTGGATCGCTGCCGCCTCAGCGCCGAGTCTGCGGGGATCGAGGTGACCGCCGATGCACCGAGCGGGCTC
Source organism: Mycobacteriaceae bacterium (assembly GCA_017882745.1). GTDB lineage: Bacteria > Actinomycetota > Actinomycetes > Mycobacteriales > Mycobacteriaceae > X156. The sequence continues at coordinate 24,471 of JADGOX010000320.1, forward strand.
GAGGTGCGAGGTGAGCGCACCTTGCTCGTCACCGCCCTGTCCAACCTCATCGAGAACGCCATCGCCTACTCGCCCGAAGGCAGCCCGGTATCGGTGAGCCGAGCCTGTCGGCAGGGGAACGTCGAGGTGAGCGTCACCGACCGCGGCATCGGGATCGCCCCCGAGCAGCAGGAGCGGGTGTTCGAACGGTTTTTCCGGGTGGACCCGGCGCGTTCGCGGGCTACGGGAGGCACAGGGCTCGGGCTCGCCATCGTCAAGCACGTGGCGGCCAACCACAACGGCCAGGTGCGTGTGTGGAGCAGGCCGGGCACCGGGTCCACCTTCACTTTGCAGCTGCCTGTCTACGACGACGATGATGACGACGACGAAGCTAGGGAAAGGGACCAGTGACCAGAGTGCTGATCGTGGAGGACGAGGAGTCGCTCGCCGACCCCTTGGCGTACCTGCTCCGCAAGGAAGGCTTCGTCCCGGTGGTGGTCCACGACGGACCGGCAGCGTTGGCGGAGTTCGACCGCAGCGGCGCAGACATCGTGCTGCTGGACGTGATGCTGCCGGGAATGAGCGGCACCGACGTGTGCAAGCAGCTACGTCTGCGCTCGGGGGTCCCGGTGATCATGGTCACCGCGCGGGACAGCGAAATCGACAAGGTGGTCGGTCTGGAGCTGGGCGCCGACGCCTACGTAACCAAGCCGTACTCCGCCCGCGAGCTGATCGCGCGGATCCGCGCCGTGCTCCGACGGGGTGGGGAGGGCGAGCCGGAAGGTGGCGGTCTCCCCGGCGTGCTCGAGGCGGGGCCGGTGCGCATGGACGTGGAGCGGCACACCGTTGTCGTGGCGGGGGAGCCGGTCACCTTGCCGCTCAAGGAGTTCGACCTGCTCGAGTACCTCTTGCGCAACACTGGCCGGGTGCTCACTCGTGGGCAGCTCATAGACAGGGTGTGGGGCGCCGACTACGTAGGTGACACCAAGACGCTGGATGTGCACGTCAAGCGGCTACGCACGAAGATTGAGCCGGACCCCGCCAACCCGGTCCATCTGCTGACCATTCGGGGGCTGGGCTACAAGCTCGAGCCCT
>JADGOX010000321.1 GCA_017882745.1 Mycobacteriaceae bacterium
CCGTTCTGCGACGAGTTTCTCCCGGCGGACAGCTTCCGGTCGCTGGCGCAGGTGGTCGTCGAGGTATCGCGGTGCGCGGCGCGGTCTAGTTCCAGAGGGTCACGTGGATCGATGGCCGGAATCGGCCGAGGGTGACTCCGCCGCCACGCAGCATGGCCTGCGTGGCTCGTGGGGTGGTGACGAAGCGCGACAACTCGGCCGCCGCCGTTGGAGTGCCTTGCTCGGCGAGGGTGAAGATGCTCCAAGTCGCCTTGGTCTGCAGTGACGGAACGGATATCCGTTTCAGGTTGCCGCTGGCGAGGTCCTTCGGCAAGGCGAACGAGACGGCCAACGCAATCCCCTCGCCACGCTTGGCCTCCTCCAGCGCTGCCGCGTGACTCTGAAAGATCTGTTGGTGCTCCTCCGCGACATTGATTCGCCGCAGGGTGTCCGGAACGAGACCTATCCCGGCAGCGGCCGAAGGGCCGAGCAGCCAGGTCTGTTCACGTAGTTGGCCGATGCTCGGATGGATCTTGGTGAGGGGGTGTTCTGGACCGGTGACTGCAACAATCTGGTAGTTGAGAAATGCCTTGCCCACTATGGACGCGTCCAGATCGGGAGGCGTGGGTCCGATTGCCACATCCACTGCGCGCGTGAGCAGCAGGGTGTTGAACTTGTGGGGGCTGTGCAGGCTCAGCTCGACGTCGAGGTCGTCAGCGCGACTTGCGAACAGCTCTATGAGACCGGGTGCCGCGTGCTCGGCGAACAGGCTGGACGCTGCGACACGGAGCAGCCGCCGACCGCTGTCCGCCTGACCGACCTCGCGGATAGTGCGGTCCTGCAGACCGAGCATCTCAGCCGCCCGACTGGCGAGGCGAAGGCCACCCGGGGTGAAAGCCAGTCCCGCCGCTGTGCGCGTGAACAGCTTGTCGCCGAGTTCCTTGCGGAGCTGACCGACGTGCATGGACACGGCTGCCTCGGACACGCCCAGCTCCGCGGCGGCTTGCTTAACCGAGCCAAGTCGAACAACAGAGGTGAAAGCACGCAGCTGGGTGGGTGTCACGAACGGCTCTTCCTGACGCATGGTGGAAATTGGGCGAGGAGCCTGGGGGAGCACACCTCAGTGTGCTGTCTGCCGAAGTCGTTCCCACCGTCACGGTATTCGTCTCGTGTGACCAGGGTTTCCACTATCGCTCCGATTCAGACCTCGTGCCGTTCCCTGGTCTTGTCATGCCCACCTGCCAGCAGGAGAGGCATGTCTGCCGGTCAGCGGAAGCCCCTTTCACGCAAGGTCACTCATGTTGAGTTGGGTACTGTGTCGCAGCGCACAGTCTAGGCGGGTGCCCGCGCGGGGGCATTGTTCGGATCCCCAGCCGGCAAGGCGCGGGGTGTCACTCCATCGACTGCACAGGTGCTGGTCCCGCCGGCGTCAGGTCCGGGTCGTCGAGTGCGAAGCGCCGCTGCCGGGCCATGCGGGAGTGGGCTTCCTCGAACCGGACGATCAGCTCGGCCTGCCCGGACAGTGAGTCATCCGCCGCGACGCATCGGACCACCCAGCCGCGACCCAGCTCGGTGTGCTCGGCGTCGCACCCGGTGAACCAGTGACCCCCGGGGCGCGTCCCGATGACCGGGGGATTTGTCCGGCCGTCGGCGGAGTGGGGCACCACGGGGTGCGGCTGGGACTCGACTGTCACCTCGCCCGGCAGCAGGGCGAGCTGCGTCGAGGTCGACAGCGCCGCCAGTGAGACCCCCAGCAGCCGCGCCCCGGCTCCGGACTCCTCCTCGGCGTCCAAACCCATCGCTTGCGTTGCCGCGGCCAGAGCGGACAGAGCTGCGCTTCGGAGCTCGCCGAGTTCCGTCGACGCCTGCGCCAAGGACACCGACCGGCCGACCGTGGCGAACTGTGAGTCCCGCAGCCGAACCGTCACGGTCCGCGCGCCCAGGGCCGCCGCGATGAGCCGGGTGTGCGCTGCGGTGAGCACCGCCTCGAGCACCGGCACCAGTTGGGAGGCGGGGACGTCGTAGTCCATGGTCCGTTCCGCACTCACGGACTTCGCCTCGCGGGAGGGGGCGACGGGGCGGCTGTCGCGGCCCCGCGACATGGCCAACGCCGCGGCACCCCCGGCGGAACCGAGCAGCCGCTCAAGCAGCCTGGGCGGTTGGACGCGCAACTGTGCGACCGTGTCGATCCCCAACTCGGTGAGTCGAGCTGCGCCCACCGGCCCGACCCCCGGCAGCGAGGACACGGGCAGTCCGTCGAGGAACGCCTGCTCGTGTTCACCAGTGACAACTCGCAGGCCGCGTGGCTTGGCGGACGTGGACGCCAGCTTGGCTATCAGCTTCGAGCGTCCCGCTCCCACCGACACGCGCAGGCCCGTGGCCTGCCACACTGCCGCCGCGACGTCCTCGACCAGCTGTGCTGCGGGGACGTCGACAACGTTGATCCGCAGGTAAGCCTCGTCGATACTCACCTGCTCCAGGACATCGGCAAAGCGGGTGAGGACCGCCATGATTGCGGCAGAGTGCTCCCGGTAGGCCTGCATGCGCGGGGCGACGAAGACTCCCTGCGGGCAGCGTCGCATCGCCATCGCCGTCGACATCGCTGATCCCACCCCGAACCGGCGCGCCTGGTAGCTGGCGGTGGCCACCACGCCGCGGGGCCCGAGCCCACAGACGATTACCGGCACAGCGGCCGTCGACGGCTTCTGACGCTGCTCGACGGAGGCGAAGAACGCGTCGGCGTCGACGTGCAGGATGAGACCCTCCGACCTCGTCTGCACCTCGTCGAGCATTGCATGGACGACCCCGTGATGCGTCCTTCGCATTTCTGGCAGTGAGTTCACAGCGAAGCCCAACCTCTTTCACAGCCTCAGCCGCCACCGTAGTGCGAAGCGGAGCAACGTGCTCCTACCTGTCGAGCAGGATGCGTGCACTTCTTGCCCCGAGCGTTGGGAAAATCTCGGCGGAGACGGGTGACCGCGGTCGTGACGACAGGATTCGTTGTCGTGGCGGTCGGCGCAAGCGGGTGGTTCTTCACCCGCAGCAACGCAGTGGCCACGACCACGACCCAGCTGGTCGCCGCCTCCAGCAGCACCATTCGTGACACCGTCGCTGCGACCGGCACCATTGTGCCTGTCCGGCAGGCTGACCTGGCGTTCTCAGTATCGGGGACGGTCACCTCGGTGCCAGTGACGGTCGGCCAGCAGGTCACCGCCGGGCAGGCACTCGCCACCGTGGGCACCACCACGCTGGCGCGCGCAGTCACCACGGCACAGGCCCAGCTCGCTGCGGCCGACGCGAAGGTGAACAGCGCTTCCGGGGGCACAGACACTGCGATCGCTGCCGCCGATGCCCAGGTTGCCTCCGCCCAGACCTCGCTCGACGAGGCCAATGCCTCGCTGGCTGCCGCCACACTGACGTCCACCATCGACGGGACTGTCGCCGCGGTGAGCCTCGCGGTCGGCGACCGGGTCAGCGGGTCCTCCTCCAGCAGTGGGTCTTCTAGCAGCGGGTCCTCCAGCAGCAAATCCAGCAGCGGCGGAGCAAGTGGCAGTGGGACCGCAGGGGCCGCCTCCGGCGGAGCGTCATCCTCCGGGTCCTCTGCGTCGTCCGGGTCCTCTGCGTCGTCGAGCACCGGCACGATCACGGTGATCTCCACCGGCCGCTACAACGTCACTGCCGCCGTTGGCAGCGCCGACCTCGCCAAGGTGACGGCGGGCCTGCAGGCCGAGATCACCCCCACGGGCGCGACGGAAAAGGTCTTCGGCACGGTGGCCTCGGTCGGCATCGTGGCGAGCAGCAGCACATCCGGCACTGCGACCTTCCCGGTCGTCATCAATGTCACCGGGACCCCCACCGGCCTGTACGTCGGTGGTACGGCGAGCGTGACCATCGTGGTCAAGCAGGTTGACGGGGTGCTCACCGTCCCGACGATGTCGATCTCCACCAAGAACGGGGAGACCGTGGTGACCGTCAGCAAAGACGGCAAGGAGGTGGTCACGCCCGTTGCGGTGGGCACAAGCTACGGCCAGATCACCGCCGTGACCAA
>JADGOX010000062.1 GCA_017882745.1 Mycobacteriaceae bacterium
GCGGTAGGGCTGTCGGAGAGCCGGCGACCGGCCGGGCGACCCGGCCCCCAACCAAAGGCCGCTGAACGCGATCCGGTCATGATCGTCTGGTCGGGCTCGGAAGACACCTCGATCGAGGGCATCGTCAATTTGTTGGTGAGCATGGGTGATCAAGCGCGGGCGGGTCGGCCTCGGTTCCAACGCAACGGTGACGACCTATGTCTACTCATATAGATGACGCTCGTGTCCTGCCAGTGCCTGGCGACCCCGCCCGGTGCCTCGTAGTACTCATCGAGCACGAAAATCGTCCTACCGGTCGGCTCCGAGTTCGTGTCCAACGGGTTCGACAGTTCCGGGCCCTTGGAGACGGTGTAGTCCAGCAGCGCCACATCGCCCTCGCGGGGATTCGCGGGGATGCCCCTTCATCCACAGGCCGTGGCTCTCGAAGATGCGATCTCCTTCGGCCACGTCTTTAGCCTCCATCGTAAACATGATGACGAGGTGCGATTCTCCTATGTGCGACGTTCTTGTCCTTTCACCAAGCGCACGTGCGCGGTGCCATCCCTACCACCAGCTTTTCCTCCATTCTGTCAACTAAAGGCCCTATCCCGGGAATGGAGGGTCCGGTGGTGTGAGCGCGAAGTCCTTTCTCGTCATCGGACGGATCGTTCATCAGGCGGCGTGATGTGAGCCAACGATCCCGACGACCTGCTGCCGGACGCGGGACCGGGGTGTTTAAAGGCACTTTGCGCGCAGTAGCCGATGGCACAGAATGGAAGTCGTTGGCTACCCGGACGACATGGCGGCCATCCACCCCTCCAGATCCTGCTGCGTGAACTCGGGCCACGGCTCGATCACCGGGAGCTGCCGAAGCAATCCAAACGCTTCCTCGATACGCGGACCTCGGATGACGGGCGTGTGACAACCTGCAACGACTTTGATTGGGAGGTCTTGAACCTTCTGCACATGGGCGCAGAACTTGCCCTCATCCAGCCACGGATGCCAAGCGGCCACGAGGCGGCCACCGAGAAGTTGTCCGTCACGGAACGCGTCCTCTGCGAGGTCGGCGGAATCAGAGAGCGGTTCCCTCATGTTCGTGGCGAAGGTGTCGACGGACCAGAACACTCCGGTGCGCTCGTCGAACAGCGCCCGGGTTGTCGGGTTGTCGAACACGGGGGGGCGGATGGCCACGATGCGTCGGTCCCCGATGTCGACGACATCCCCGTCGTTCACGAACCGGCACCGATCCAAGGGTGTGGCCCACTCCTCGAACATCCGCCCGACCGAGAACCAGTTGGTGAGGAGCGTGGCGTTAGGGCAGGCCTCCAGCGCAGCGAGGAGGTTGCCCGAGTGGTCCCGATCGTCGTGGCTGAGAAAGATCCAGCGCACGTCATCGAGGTCCACCACACTGGATACGTTCTTCAGCCACCCCTCGCGATCGGCTGGAGAACCGGTGTCCACAAGCACCGGTTGCTTCCCCCTGATGACCAGCGAGTTCATCGGGAAGAGCCCGACCGGGGGCGCTTCAAGCACCCACGGGATAACGAAGGTGTCGTCTGCCACTTGATACGGCGTCATGGTGAGATCGGGTTGCGCGGTGCTCATGGGTCCCTCCGCCTGGCGATGCACCGGCCAGCCTCGTCGCACCACCCTCCGATTCCTTGGCTGCAATCGGCTGGCGCCCGTGCCCGGTGATGCTAGTGCTTCTGCCGGCTGCTGCGTAACGCCCCGACCACGATGCCGTCCGAGGCAATCGCCAAAACGGTCGGCAGCAGGCTGCCCCGAACCAGAAGGCGACGTCGTCAACGGGCACTGTTGCGACGTCCTCGGGACGAACGCAACAGTGCCCTCGTGGCCAATCGGTCGTCGAAGCAGTGAAGACGGTGCCGCCCCGCGTGCGGACGCCTGCGGGCCGCGGCACAGCGTCCCTGAAGGCGCGGTCGTTTGCCGCTGCCGTCCGCCGATCCGGCCTCTTGCTCATCCGACGTTTGACTGCGAGTCTGAGACGGTGGACCCACCACCACGAATCTTGCGCGCTCTCGACGACGTGTACGACCCGTGCTGCCAGGAGAAGGGCATCTCGGTCGTCGACATGGGCCTGGTCCGCTCGGTGACGCTGGCCGGGCGCCATGCCCGCGTGGAGCTGCTCCTGACGTCCGGCTGGTGCCCGTTCGCAGCGCGCGTGCTGACCGACGTCGCCGAGCGGATGGAGCGACTGCCCGAGGTCGATTCTGCCGAGGTCACCGTGGTGTGGGACGAGCCGTGGACCACCGACCGGCTCTCCCCCTCGGCCAGGCAGAAGCTGCGCTTCCTCCCGGCGCCGGCAGCCGTCGGCGATCGCGACGCCTACATCGCTGCGCACAACACGGCGACCTGACCTTCGAGAAGGAGCCGGCCATGATCGATGACGCGTTCGTCTTCGACTGTGTCGCGCACGTTGTCAACTTCGACAACAAGAACGCGTTCGGCGCGCCTGGACAGATGTTGTCCAATCATATCTATGCCTTTCACCAAGCACTGACGCCCGCTGACGAGGTGCACCTGCCGCGCGAGGAGTTCCTGCGGCAATGGACGGTGAACGACATCCGGCAGATGGTCTACGAGGAGTCCGACACCGACATGCTGGTGGCGATGCCGCTACCACTGACCGACCTGTTCAAGGACGGCCTGTCGCCGTGGGAGGAGTGCGCGAAACTGGCCGCTCGCGACCCGGAACGCACCGTTTTCTGGGGCAGCGTGAACCCGCTGGAGGGACGCCGGGCGCTGGACCTGATGGAGCGCCAGGTCGGCGAGTTCGGCGCGAAGGCCTTCAAGTTCTACAACGTGCGCTACGACTACGGGTCACCGTTCCCGTGGCGGATGGACGACCCTAAAATCGCTTTCCCGGTCTTTGAGAAGGCCCAGGAACTGGGCGTGAAACTGATCGGCGTGCACAAGGGCCTCCCGCTGGGCCCGCAGCCGATCGAGCACACCCAGACGTGGGACATGGACGGCGCGGCGGCGAACTTCCCCGACATCAACTTCGTGATCTTCCACGTCGGGCTGCCGTTCCTGGACGAAACGTGCTGGCAGCTCATCCGCTACCCGAACCTGTACGCGTCGCTGGCCGCGACGATCAACTTCTTGGTCCGGGCCCCGCGCATGTTCGCCGAGATTCTGGGCAAGCTGCTCTTCTGGTGTGGCGAGGACAAGATTATTTACGGCAGCGAGGCGCCGCTCTTCCATCCGCAATGGGCGCTGCGCGCATTCCGGGACTTCCAGATTCCTGCCGACTTGTGCGCCGGCTACGGGTATCCGCCGCTGACCGACGTCGCCAAGCGGAAAATCCTCGGCGAGAACCTGCTGCGGTTGCACGGGATGGAC
>JADGOX010000322.1 GCA_017882745.1 Mycobacteriaceae bacterium
CCGGGTACTCGTCGAGCAGGGCGGTGGCCACGGAGTAGGGGAGGCTGAACTTGCCCTCCAGACCGGTGCGCGGGTGATCGTGGATCAGCGGCTGCACCGTCGCCTTCGGGGTGCGCACCAGTACCCGAGCGACCTCGCCGTCGACCTGGGCGCGGATCTCTCGGAGAGCGGCGATCGGGCGTTGCAGTGCGTAGCAGCACGGGTACACCTTGACGGCAAGGCCGCCGGGAACAGCGGGGCCGTCGGCGTCCACGGTGCCCGCCCGCCCGCCGAGCAGCTCCAGCCAGGCCGTCACCGCTTCCGGTGCGGCGGTAGCTCCGGCCCGGGCGAGCTTGGCTGCACGCACTCCGGCCTCCGCGGCGAACCCGACCTGCAGGGCCTTGCTGTGGGTGCCGAAGGCGTGTTGGACGCCGCCGGCAGCGGGGACGGCCAGCGCCATCGCCGTCGCGAGCTGCGGTGCGGACAAGCCCATTGCGGTGCCGGCGGCGACGGCCGCGGCGGGTGCGCCCGAGGTACAGGTCGCGTGCCAGCCGGCGCTGTAGTGCCCCCAGCCGAGCATGGTGCCCAGGCGGGCCATCACGCCGGCCCCGGCGAGGTACGCGCGGGCATCGCCGCCGGTGGCCAGCACTGCGGGGACCACGACGACGCTGATGTGGGCGGTCGACTCGATGTGCAGGTCGTCGAAGTCGAGCACGTGGCCGACAGCCGCCCAGCGGGCGGCCGAGGGCAGCTCGTCCGCGATCGCGCGCAGCGGGTGCTCGCGGGCAGCAAGGGTGACGGCGGCGGTGTCGATGAGTGCCCGCTGGGCGAGCGCGAGGTCCTCTGACGACGGGGCGAGCCCGACGGCCCAGTGCGCGAGGGACTCTGCGAGCGTGTCCATTGCTTCCTTCCGGTGTGCGGGTGGCGGAGTTACGGAGGAGGTCGGGACAGTTGTACGGCCAAATGCCTGACCCGTCAACCCGCCATGTACCAGCGAGTTGACAGCCGCGTGACTGCCCTCACATACTGCCGGGCATTGGTTGTACGTATCAATCTCTCCATGGCCGTCCCGCTCAGCATCGAGGCGACAGGACCGGGGTAACCCTGGAGGGCCCTGAGCACGAGGAGCAGACGGTATGAGCGAGCAGCCCGACACCCTGTCCACCCAAGAGCCCACGGTGAGCTGGCAGGGCCGGTTTCTGGAGGACTTCACAGTCGGCGACGTCTACCGGCACCCGCTGGGCCGGACCGTACTGCCCACCGACAACAGCTGGCTGACCCTGCTCACCCAGAACACCGCTGCCCTGCACTTCGACACGCACTACGCCGAAGGCACCGAGTGGGGCAAGCCCTTGGTCGACTCGACCTTCACCCTGGCCCTCGTCACCGGCCAGAGCGTGCACGACGTGTCGATGAACGTGATGGCCAACCTCGGCTGGGATCGGGTGCGGATGCCCAACCCGGTCTTCGAGGGCGACACCATCTACTCCCAGTCCGAGGTCCTCTCGGTGCGTGAGTCCGGCTCCCGCCCCGACGTGGGCATCGTGGTGGTCCGCACGATCGGCTTCAACCAGGACGGCACCATCGTCATGAGTTTCGAGCGCACCCTGCTCGTCTACCGACGCGGCCAAGGCCCCGGACATGCTGCGGTCACCCCGAAGTGGGACAAGCGCGCGCTCAAGGCCGCCGGCGTCAGCGACCCCGCCGCGTCAGCGTGACCGAGCCACGCACGGGCACAGGCCCGGTCGCCGTCGCCGACCAGCTGAGAGTTCCTGTGCCGTTCACCTGGGAGGGGTGGAAATACTAGGCATAAAGGTTGAATCCTGCTCTACGTGACTAATGACGAGCAGGTCTTCCGTTCTGGTTTCAGCCGCCGAGGCTTCCTCACCGCGATGGGCGCTGCGGGCGCCGGTCTCGCAGTGAGTCCGGCCTTCGGCAGTGGTGTCGCGCAGGCGAGTCCCGAAGACAAGGCGGTCAGGGCCGCCGGTGATCCGTTGACCACACCGCGGGTCGGTGGGCTGCACCTGCAGTTCGGTGCCGATGCCTCCAGCGAGGTCGTCGCGTCCTGGCACTCCCTGCAGCCCGTGCGCAAGCCGCGGGTGCTGCTGGGCCGCCCCGATGGCGGCTATGAGCGCAGCGTGGCCGCGGACACGATCAGCTACACCGACGCAAAGTCCGGCCAGGTCGTCTACGCCCACCACGCGCGGCTCCAGCGCCTGGACGCGGATCAGGACTACGCATACGCCGCCGTCCACGAGGGCGCAGAGGCAGAGTTCGGTTCCTTCCACACCGGTCCGCGCGGACGTTCACCGTTCACCTTCACCAGCTTCGGCGACCAGGGCACCCCGACCACCGGCAAGCGCTACACCCCGCCCGCAGGGGTCACGATCGCCAACCCGCCGTTCGTCAACGACAACCTGGGCTCACCCGCCGCGGGAGACGTCACCGTCGGCGTGGAGCGAGTGCAGCCGCTGTTCCACCTGTTCAACGGAGACCTCTGCTACGCCAACCTCGCGGCGGACCGGGTGCGGACCTGGTCGGATTTCTGGGAGAACAACAGCCGCAGCGCACGGCACCGTCCGTGGATGCCCTCCGCCGGAAACCACGAGAACGAACTGGGCAACGGCCCGATCGGCTATGCCGCCTACCAGACGTACTTCTCGGTGCCGCCCACGCCAGGACAGACCGAGACCACCCGTGGACTCTGGTACGCGTTCACGGTCGGCTCGGTGCGCGTGATCAGTCTCGCCAACGACGACGTCTGCTACCAGGACGGCGGCAACAGCTATGTGCGCGGCTACTCCAACGGTGCACAGAAAGCCTGGCTCGAACAGGAGCTCGCCAGCAGCCGACGTGACGCAGACGTCGACTGGGTGGTGGTCTGCATGCACCAGGTCGTGATCAGCACCGCGGACAAGTTCAACGGCGCCGACCTCGGTATCCGCGAGGAATGGGTGCCGCTGTTCGACAAGTACGGGGTGGACCTCGTCGTCTGCGGCCACGAGCACCACTACGAGCGCTCGCACCCCATCCGGGGACAGGCAGCCACCCCGACCCGGACCCCGATCGCGGTGTCGACCCGCACCGACGTCATCGACACCACCCAAGGCACCGTGCACATGGTCCTCGGCGGCGGGGGAACCTCGGTACCGTCCAACGACCTGTTCTTCAACCCTCCGCAGTGCCGCGTCATCACTTCCGTTGGCGCCAAGGACGCCTCGACCGGCAAACGGCCGCCGGTCTACGTCACCGAGAACGCGCCCTGGTCCGGGGTGCGCGACGCCGCCCACGCCTACGGCTTCGCCGGCTTCACCGTGGATCCCGGAACGCAGCACGGTGGCATCACCAAACTGCAGGTCACCTACTACAACGTGCTCGGTCCAGACGGACAGCTTCAGGTCTTCGAGACCTTCACCCTGCAGCGACCGCGGGCCGACGCCGGAAAGCACCGCTGACCGGGTGGCGTAGGAGTCGCTGACGAGGCCAGTGACCCACACAACGCAAGGAGCCCCACCCCGGTGTGGGGTGGGGCTCCTTGCGTTGTGTGGGGCTGCTACCGGTACTACTTGCCCGGTGCGGTGCCACTGTGGGCGCCGGCGTTTCCACTGGGGGCAGGGTCACCCTCGCCCATGCCGTTCTCGACCTTGGTGACGGCGAAGTTCGTGTCGAACTTGACTGTCACCGGGGTGCCGTCGGCCTTGGTCACGTGTGCTTCGAAGGTGCCGTCCCCGGAGTCTGTCTCCACGCGGTAGACGGTTCCGCCGGGCACGGCCTGGAGGGCAGCCGCACGCGCCTGCTCGGTCTGGGCGGTGGTGAGTGCCTTTTCGTCGCTGCGGACCGGGTCCGCCCCACCGGGGTGGAACGTGCCCTCTGCGGAGCCCGGTGCGTCGGCGCTCGCCGTGGCTGTCGGCGCCGTGGTTGACGGGGTCGTCTCCGCCGAGGCGGTGACGGTGCCGGCGAAGATACTGCCGGCGGCCGCTCCCGCGGCGAGCAACCCGAGCACTGCGGCGATCCGTGGTGTGCGGCGGCGGGTCGCCGTGGTCTGGTCGTCCATGTGTGTGGCCTCCTCGTTGGGGGCGGTCATCCGGTGTGGGTGACCGCTGGAATCCATGTTTGGCGGCGGCCCTGTGTGCGGGCTGTCAATAAGCCCGGTGCCGCATATCAGTGGTTCGAGCGCTGAGCGGGCAAGGTCACGCGGGGAGGTGGACCTGGAATACCGTCTGTCCCGGTTGGCTGGTGACCTCGACGGTGCCTGCGTGTGCGGTGACGATCGCCGTCACGATCGCCAGGCCGAGGCCGGTGCTGCCCGCCGAGCGGGAGCGGGACCGCTCGCCGCGGGCGAAGCGTTCGAACACCTGGGGGAGCAGCTCGGGTGGGATGCCGGGGCCGTCGTCGAGCACGGCGAGTGTCACCGTCTCGGGGGTGGCGGTCAGCCTGGTGGTGACGGTGGTTCCGGGTGGTGTGTGGGTACGCGCGTTGGCGAGCAGGTTTGCCGCAACCTGGTGGAGGCGGGCGCTGTCGCCGCGAACGGTCACCGGTTCGTCGGGCAGGTCGAGCTTCCAGTGATGGTCGCGTCCCGCAGCGGCGGCGTCACTGACGGCATCGACGACGAGCTGGGTCAGGTCGACCGGTTCGACGGTCAGCGGGCGTCCGGAGTCGAGCCGCGCCAGCAGCAGCAGGTCTTCCACCAGGATGGTCATTCGCGTGGCCTCGGACTCGACCCGTCCCATGGCGTGGGCGAGGTCGGGTGGGGCTGCCTCGCGGCTGCGGCGGGTCACTTCGGCGTAGCCGCGGATCGCGGCCAGCGGGGTACGCAGCTCGTGGCTGGCGTCGGCGACGAACTGCCGCACCCGCGACTCGCTGGCCTGGCGTGCGTTCAGCGCCGCGGTGACGTGGTCGAGCAGCCGGTTCAGTGCGGCACCGACCTGGCCGACCTCGGTACGGGGGTCGGTGTCCGCTCCGGCGACCCGGTCGGCCAGCGCGACCTCGCCGCGCTCCAGGGGAAGGTTGCTGACCCGGGTGGCCGTGGCCGCCACCCGTCGCAGCGGTCGCAGCGTGCGACGGACGATCACCGTGCCGGCCACGCTCGTCAGAACCAGTGCGCCTCCGGCGACGGCGGCCACGACGGCGGCGGTCTGCCACAACGTGGACTGCACCGAGGCCAGCGGAAGACCGGTGATGAGGACGTCCCCGTCCGCCGTGCGGCTGGCGAGCAGGCGGTAGTCGCCGAGGCTGCCGATGCTGGCAGTATGCGGACGCCCGTCGGTCGGCAGTGTCGTCAGTGTCGTCAAGGTCGCCGACTCAGCGGCGGAGAGCGGTTGCAGGCTGCCGGTGTCGTCGAGCACGCCGGACGCCGTCAGCCGGCCGTCGGCGACGCGGGCGCCCAGGGTGCCGGTGGCCTGGCCGGGGGCCAGCAGGAACTGCGCCCCGGTGCGGGTTCCCGTGTCCGGAAACTTCTGGTTCGGAACCGAGTCGCCGTCGGAATGCGAGTCGCCGCCCGCCGTGGTGGAACGGCCGCCGGCCGCGGCGAGCTGAGCGTCGACCCGTGCCACCAGCGAGCGCTGTAGTGCCAGCTCGGTGACGACGCCGACCACCAGGCAGACCAGCGCGACGAGGCACACCAGACCGGCGATCAGTCGGGTGCGCAGTGACCAGCTGGACGGCCGTCGGAGGGTGGGCATGGGCTGCGTCAGCCCGCCGGTTTCAGTACGTACCCGGCGCCGCGGACGGTGTGGATCATCGGCGCCCGGCCGACGTCGATCTTCTTGCGAAGGTAGGAGATGTAGAGCTCGACGACGTTGCCCTGGCCACCGAAGTCGTAGTTCCACACCCGGTCCAGGATCTGCGCCTTGGACAGCACCCGGCGGGGGTTGCGCATCAGGTACCGCAGCAGCTCGAACTCGGTGGCGGTCAGCTCGAGCAGCTCGTCGTCGCGGCGCACCTCGTGGCTGTCCTCGTCCAGCGTCAGGTCGCCGACGGCGATCACCGCGTCCTCGCGGGCCGCGGTGGCACCGGCGCGGCGCATCATGCCGCGCAGCCGGGCCACCACCTCTTCCAGGCTGAACGGCTTGGTGACGTAGTCGTCCCCACCGGCGGTGAGTCCGGCGATGCGGTCCTCCACCGCGTCCTTGGCGGTCAGGAACAGCACAGGGACACTCGCCGCCTCCGCCCGCAGCCGCCGCAGCACCTCCAGGCCGTCGATGTCGGGCAGCATCACGTCGAGCACCACGGCGTCCGGGCGGAACTCCCGTGCCGTGCGCACCGCAGTCATCCCGTCGCCGGCGCTGCGCACCTCCCAACCCTCGTAGCGCAGGGCCATCGACAACAGGTCGGCCAGGGTCGACTCGTCGTCGACCACCAGCACTCTCATCGCGCTGCCGTCCGCGCGGCGCAGCTCATCCCGGCCCATGGCCGAGCCCTGGGGTGCTGTGGTCATGACCGTCATGCTCCCATTCTCACCCGTGAACTGTGCGCTTCCTCGGAGATTTCTGTGGATTGGCTATGCGGCCTAAGGTGGCCGAGACGGTCGAATTTCAGGTGCGAAGGAAAGTGTCATGACACGCAAGGGGCCAACTGAGGACATCGACGAATCTCAGCTGGAGGTCTCCCCGCCCAAGGACTATGCCGGGGGAGTGCCTGCCGTCCTGGTCTCGATGCAGCGTGCCTTCGAGCAGATGGGCGCCGTACGCACCGCGAAGACGCTGCCCAAGGTGAACCAGCGTGACGGCTTCGACTGCCCGGGCTGCGCGTGGCCGGAGCGTCCTGGCGGCCGCAAGCTCGCCGAGTTCTGCGAGAACGGCGCCAAGGCAGTCTCGAAAGAGGCGACCCTGCGCCGGGTGACGCCCAGGTTCTTCGCCGAGCACTCCGTGGAGGAGCTGCGCAGCAAGTCGGGCTACTGGCTGGGTCAGCAGGGAAGGCTGACGCACCCCATGGTGCTGCGGCCCGGCGCCACCCACTACGAGCCGATCAGCTGGGACGGGGCCTTCTCTCTGATCGCCGAGGAGCTGAACGGCCTGGCCAGTCCCGACGAGGCG
Organism: Mycobacteriaceae bacterium; assembly: GCA_017882745.1. Lineage (GTDB taxonomy): Bacteria > Actinomycetota > Actinomycetes > Mycobacteriales > Mycobacteriaceae > X156. The sequence goes on from JADGOX010000322.1 coordinate 7,014, forward strand.
ATCTTCTACACGTCCGGCCGCACCAGCAACGAGGCCGCCTTCCTGTACCAGCTCTGCATCCGGAGCTTCGGCACCAATAACCTGCCGGACTGTTCGAACATGTGTCATGAGTCCTCCGGATCGGCACTGATGGACAGCATCGGCGTCGGCAAGGGCTCGGTGTCGGTCACCGACATCGAGGAGGCTGACCTCATCCTCATCGCGGGGCAGAACCCCGGGACGAACCACCCGCGGATGCTGGCCAACCTGGCGCTGGCCAAGAGACGGGGCGCCAAGATCGTCGCCATCAACCCCCTGCCGGAGGCCGGACTGCGCCGGTTCAAGGACCCGCAGAAGGTGGACGGCGTGGTCGGCTCCGGGGTGGACATGGCCGACGAGTTTCTGCAGATCCGGCTGGCCGGGGACATGGCGCTGTTCCAGGCGCTCGGTCGCATGGTGCTGGAGGCGGAGGACGCCGCTCCGGGCACGGTGCTCGACCGCGAGTTCATCGACAGCCACTGCCACGGCTTCGGCGAGTATGAGGCCGCGATCAGGGCCGTCGACTACGACACCGTGCTCGAGGCGACGGGACTTGCGCTCGGCGAGATCC
>JADGOX010000004.1 GCA_017882745.1 Mycobacteriaceae bacterium
CCCGAAGCGCAGGTACCAGCGCACGGCCAGCGTGATGACCTCCGGCGGGAAGCGGAACCCGGCGAACTCCGACCCTGGGGCTGCGACCGGACGTGTTGATCTCACTACTCCAGGGTGCTCAATCGCCGGGCCGATCGTCCTCGGTTCCAACGCAACAGTGCCCGCGCGCCTCCTACACGATTTCCGGTGGCACCTCGGGCCTAACGGCTGGCTGGGAACGCGTCTGGAGTGGGGACGCCTGCAAGCACAACTCGCCGATGAGGACGCCGTGCTCGACACCCTTCTCGGCATCGGGGGACGGCTCGGTACGCGTAGACTTGGACGCCTGTGCTGGGGGCTCCCTCAAGATCAGCCGGCGCCGACCGCCCACTTGTCCGCTCAATCGGCGCCGGTTGAGGACCTCGGGGATGTGACGTGACCCACCACCGCCCTCATGCATCGCCGTCACCTGGCCCGTCAACTCGATGACTTGACCTCGCAGCTCGAGGAAATCACCGAGCTGACGTGGCCTGCACTCCCGCCTGCTTGGGCAGATCGCCGGTCTGGTGGCTTCCAGACCCGTGTCGGGTTCGGGCCGGGTCCTGCCGTTCGACCCCGCCCCCGAGCTGGTCGCCGAGGTGGAGGGCAACCGCTTCGCCCTGCGGGCCTTCCGCTCCGCCGCGGGAGCGGCCGACGAGGCAGCGCGAGATGGCACTGGCGCGGGGTGCGTGAGGAGGACCGAGGCTGGCCGGCTGCCTTTATCCGGGGCGACGTCGGGCCGTGGGTGGTGGATACAACCCGCTTCGAGCAGCGCAAGCAGACGGGCCGAACTCGACCGGCCCGAGCCGGCCTTTCGCGATCGGCCGGGCGTCCCATGGCGGCCTACTGCACTCATGCAGCGCGTGAGTGCAGCGATCGAACAGTCCGCGATCCCGCTGTCGAAGCACGGCATCGAGATCACCGCTTGCAAACTCGTCAGCCCATTACCACGACGGTGTAGCCACCGAACGTCGCTCCGCCTTGGGTTCCGGTGACCCGGTAGACGTGGGCGGTGCCCGACGTTGGCGGGTCGTCGGTGGCGTGCAGGATGACGTGGGCTCCGTCTCCGTCGACCTGATGGCTGTCCACGGGGGCGCCGCCGCCGAGGGCGAGGCCGACGGTGCCGGTCGCGGGCGCCGGGGCCGGGAACGATCCGCGCACGCCGGTGTGCAGCTGAAGCCACGGCATGTTCGCGGGGTGTTCCCGCTGGACGCGGATCGTGGCGGGCTCACCGAACAGCGGTCCCACTGAGATCTTCACGCTGTGCTCCAGCGAAGACATGTCAGCGGCCGGGATGACGTGGACGTTGCGTTGGGCGAGGTGCCGGTTCGTCGCCGCGTCCCACTCCGGGGTGGTGAGCAGGTCACCAACGTTGTCCCACGCGCGCACCATAAGGCACTCGTGACCGCCGTTGACGAAGGTGGGCACCCAGGGCTCGTTGCACTTGACGACGTGGTGGGCGCGACCGCTTCCGCGGGCGCCGAGGTGGGCGGTCGCGCGTCCGATGAGGTGTGCGCGGTTGGGGTTGAACCCCAGGGTCGGGTCGCACCAGTAGAACTCGGCGACGATGTCGTGTGCGGCCGCTCGACCGAAGTTCCACACGTGCGCGTAGACGGTGTTCGGCTGGTGCGCCAGGGCCGTCTCGCCGAGCTGCGCAGGGATCGGCGGCGCGTCCTTTGGATGGACCCCGGCCAGCAGGTAGACGTCCGGGCTCTCCCAGAAGGGGCCGACCGCCGGCCGGGTACCGGTGTCGCCGGCGTTCGCGCGGAAGAACAGGAACGGCAGCGGCATGTCCTTGCGCACGCCCGGCCAGCTGTCCTTCGGGTGGCGTCCCGTGACGTCGCCCGGGGTCACCGCTGAACCGTCGAGGTCGTCGCGGCTGTGCCCCGGTGTGCGGGTCGGGCGACCCGTGCGGTTACCCCCCTCGTTCTCGCCGCCGTCGCCTCCCCCTGCGGTCGAACCGTGGCCAGGGCAGGTGCAGCACGAGCACCCGCGGTGGCCATGACCGCCGCAGCGGCAGGCGCATCCGCACCCGCTGCAGGGATGGTGGTGGTGCTGGCTCTCGTCGGTAGGCCGTTCCGCACCCCCGGTCTCGACGGGGTCGACGGGCTCGTCGCCGCTCACTTGGGGTCCCCGGGGATCGGTTGGTGCGCGCCTTGGCGAACTGAGAGCCGCGGGGGGTGGCGGTCGATGTACTGCAGCTGCACCGGCGCCTGCTTCCAGTGGTTGTTGGCATCTCGCCAGGCGCCGGCCCACGGGTTCGCACCCCGGTCCATCGTGGCGCCCTCGGGTGGGACCGTCGGCTGCACGTACTGCTGGCCTCGGTAGTTGTGCGCGGAGTACACCGGGTTGCGGGTCCAGTCCCAGCACAGGTAGCCGTAGCCGCGGTCTGCGTCGAGGTTGAAGTCCACCGGGTAGCCCTGAGGGGACAGGATGCGGCCGATGAGGTAGGCGGAGAACGGCACGATGTCGCCCAGCGGGTTTCCGCGCTGACGGGACAGGACGATGTGGGCGCGGTTGAGTGCGTCGGTGATGGCTGGGCTGTATGCCGCCTCGTATTCCGGACGCTGGTGCACGTCCCCGGGGTTGCCGAGGAACAGGGCGTCGGGCAGGTCGCCGGCCCGGTAAGGCCCCGGGATGGTGAACCCCTCGCTCTCAGTCAGCCGGTCCCGGATCCACTTGACGGTGTCGTCGTTGAGCTGCAGCCGGGTCATCTCGGCGCCGACGTCCCACAGCTCGATCGGGGTGTCGTAGAGGGTTCCGTCGGGGCCGCGGGACTGCGCCGGGGAGGCCCACGGACGGCGGAACTCGTTGGGGGACTTGGTGTAGTTCTGCGCCTCGCGCACCGGGAAGTAGGGGTACGGCCACAGCGGGTCATGGACTTCGCCGAGCACCTGGCTGCTGAGGTCGAGGTTCCCCATGATGTCGTGGGCGTCGGCCAGAGCCTGCGCGAATGTGGCGTCGACGGTCGCGCCCAGGGTGATCAGCGCGGTGTCGATCTCGTTTGGCACCGCGAGCTCACCGTCGTCATACAGCCGTTCGCCGTGGGGGTACACGAAGCCGGTGTGGGCGAGGATCTCGTGGGCGTTCGTGGCGATGTTCCAGCCGATCATCGCCAGCTCATGCAGCCCGGCCCGCAGCGGTGCGGTGAACGGGCTGGCCAGCATCTTGACCAGGTCGCCGGCCAGCTTCAGCGCAGCCTCGGCCTCCTTCTTGATCCAGTCGATGATCGCCTTGATGGCGTTGCAGACGTCCTCGACCGGGTCGCCCGACGAGGGTCCGGAAAAGTCGGGGGCGCTGGCCAGGTCGGTGAAGTCGGAGGCGGGCGGCCAGATGACGAACTTGGGGGCGCGCGGCTTCTTCAGGTCGAAGCCCTGGTTGAACGAGAGCTTGTAGAAGCTGATCATGAACCGGTAGCAGACCTTGACCTCCCACGGCAGTGGATAGCCGTGAGGGACAGGGAAGCTCGGCTTCGGGGCGATCATTGCGAAGAGCTCACCCAACGGACGGTCGATCCCGACCCCGGCCTTATCGAGCAGAAAGCGCACCGCGCCCTCGGCGTCGTTCAGGCCGTCCTGGAAGGGACCTCCGCCGAGGTTGCTCGGCTCGATGTGCACAGGCTTGGCGTCGTGGTATGTGGCGATCATCGCCTGGACGATCCCGTCCGCGAGCCAGTCCGGCATCTCCCCGTCGACGTCCAGCTGCTTCTTCGCCTCGGCGGGGTCCTCGGACAGCGTCGTCGGCCGTGGCCACCCCTGCGGGTGCTCGGGGTCGAGCGCGACGGCGAACACCAACGCGCTCCGGTCGATGTCAGGAAAGGTCTCGTTGGCGCTCATCGGGTCCCGCGGCTGGCCGCCGCCGGCGCCGGAGGCCCGGTAGTTGTGGGCGTCGATGTGGTTCTCGATGACATGGTGGCGCTGGTAGTGGGTGCGGAACGGGCCCCCGCACTGCTCGTTGACGAACGCGTGCGCGACCGTGTCGGTACCGATATGGCAGACGTAACCCAGGATGTAGGCCAGGAACTGGTCGAACTGCTCCCGGCTGCCGCCCTCCTGCCGCTGACGTTTCGCCACTGCGAGCAGGTTCGCGGCCATCTGGCTGGTCTTGCGGTAGTGGAGCATGTCGCTCCACAGGAAACCCTGCTCGTCCCAGCCCTGACGCATCTTCAGGCTGAACCACGAGAAGATGTCGCCGTAGGTGAGCACCTCCATCTCCACGACCTGCAGGATGGCGTTGGCCAGATTGGTGATCGCGGTCGTGAACTCCTCGATCAACCCGCCGGTGAGGTCGTCGAGGACCGTGACGATCTCGTCGACGAACTTCTTGATCGTCCGGTTGTAGACCGCAACGAACTCCGCCCACGCCTTCTGAAGCTGGATCAGTATGCGGGCGATCTCGGCAAAGGTCCCGTTGACCTCAGCGAGCAGTAGGAGCAGCGGCTCGTAGTCGTCCTCCTTCGCCGCGTCGCTCCAGTAGTAGGCCGCCATCGCCAACATCAGGATGTCATCCTGGAACCGAGCCACGGCCAGAGGCCCGGACGAGTAGTCCTGGCAGAAGAAGAACAAGTCCGGGCCGACCGCCCCCAGCGCGGTGAACCGTTCCCACCGTTTCATGACCTCGCCGCAGTCCTGCGGCGTGAGCCCATCGGCCACCGTCTCCAAAGACGAACCCGCCACGTCGAACGAGGTGGTGTCAGGGTCGGCCAGCAGGTCGGCAACCCTCCGGGCCGTGTAGATGTGCGTGAAATGACCGGGCACCTGGGCCGCCTCCCGTTGGAGACCCCCAGGGATACTCTTCCTCGCGGCGGGCGGTCAATCCCCTACTGGCAAAGCGAAGTGATCGCGAGCGCCCGTTCCGCCCACAGGCGAAGCGCGACGAAATGTCTGATCACGAGGCTGCCTAACTAACCGAAGACGATCGACAACTTGCACACCTGTTTGGTCTACGAACGGGTTGGCGGCGTTGCTGTCCAAAGCAGCGTCGCCGGCCCGTGGCAGATCTCTTTACCCGCGGTTCTTCTACAGTCGAGACTTCAGCGCCAGCGACCAGTCTTGGCGGGCAGAGTTGAGGCCTGGGGGCGGCGTCCGTGGAAGGGCCTGGGGAAACGGATCCGGCTGGAACGATCTCGATCTGCCGGGAC
>JADGOX010000063.1 GCA_017882745.1 Mycobacteriaceae bacterium
AGGTATTGATCATCATTCAGTAGAGTGTCGGACATGGTCGCGGAGAAGCGAACGAGACTCAGCCGGCAGGCACGGCGGGCGCAGCTCATCACCCTGGGCGTACAGATGCTGGCGACCCGCTCCCTGGAAGAGTTGTCGGTGGAAGACCTTGCCGACGGGGCGGGCGTGTCGCGGGGACTCCTGTTCCACTACTTCGACTCCAAGCACGACTTCCACCTTGCGGTGGTCAGCGAGCTCGCCAAGGAGATGCTCGAGCGCACCGCACCGGATCTGGCACTCGACCCCCTGGATGCGCTGCACGCCTCACTGTCGGCCTTCATCGATTTCGTCAGCGAGAACCGCGATGGATACATGTCCCTGCTCCGCGGCGCGGCGAGCGGTGACCCGGCCATCCGGAAGGTGCTCGACGAGACCCGCGCCGAGATGGCCAACCGCACGCTCGCCCAGACGCCGGTGCTCGGAATCCCCGCAGGCCCACGCACCCGGATCTCCGTGCGGGGGTGGATCGCGTTCACCGAGGAAGCGGTGATCAACTGGCTCTCCGACGAGGAGTTGTCCCGCGAGGAGCTGATCAGCCTCGTGAGCGACGCCCTGCCCGCACTGCTGATCGGCGCCGCACCGGAGTGACGGCCCGCGGTGGCGGTTACACCGACGCTGAAGACGTCAGATAGGCGTCAACAATGATGTTGTAGTCAGTATCAACACCGTTGGCGACGCCACACGTGATGAGCACGATCCGGTTCGGGGTGTTGGCCATGACGGACTGCACGTCGCCGGCGCGTTCCTTGGAAACGGCGAACGTGCGGGCCACCGTGTAGACGAGGGTCCCGTTCGGAGTGTTCAGCGCGATCTTGTACCCGTTGATCGCGGCCACGGGAAAGGTCGGGACGCCGCTCTGCATCTCGGGGTTCTGCCCGGTGACTTCCTTCATGGCCAACTCGGACAACGGGTTGAAGACCAGCGGGGCCTCCGCCCACGCGTGGCCAAGGATATAGCTCGTGCCGCCGGAGTCGCTGCCGGGCGCAACACCGAAGGTGTCCTTGACCCAGCACACCGTGTGCCGCTGCTCGCCGGGTGGATCGAGCGGTCGGACGTACGCCATCTGGCACACATCGGCCTTGATGTCGAACACCGAACCCGACATCTCGAACCCGGTCGGCGCGGCAGGTGCGACGACGTCGTGGGGCGGAGGCGGCGGCAGGGCCGACGACGAACTGCTTGGCTGCGCGGAGGTCACTGCGGGCACTGGCAGCACAGCGGCGGCGATCTCGGGATCTGGGGATGGACGGAACAGGCTGTAACTGGCTGCGCCTAGAAGAAGGACAGCCGCGAGAGCCAGGGCCAGTCTCGATCGTCTACGCATGGCGTTCCGTAGTTGTGTGTCAACGCTAACCGTGCGATTCAGGGTAGCAGCAGCGCGCCCAGGAACCCTCGCCAAACTTGCGACGAGGCTGCCAATGGTGGCCAGGGCCGGGATCGAACCGGCGACCCTCCGCTTTTCAGGCGGATGCTCGTACCAACTGAGCTACCTGGCCGAACCCGTCCGGGGTCCCGCAACTGACGTACGGCGACGCCAAAACGGCGACCCTGACGGGACTCGAACCCGCGACCTCCGCCGTGACAGGGCGGCGCGCTAACCAACTGCGCTACAGGGCCATGCTGATGTTGCCTGTGAAGACTATCTGGTACTCGTCGAGCCTATCCTGCTGGTCGAGAGTGTACTGCCGTACCCCCTACGGGATTCGAACCCGCGCTGCCGCCTTGAAAGGGCGGTGTCCTAGGCCGCTAAACGAAGGGGGCGCACCGGTTTCCCGCTGGACTGCCCCCACCTTCCGCCGGGAGCTTCCGTTGGGAGCGGGGGAAGCATAGGACACATAAGCCTCCACACTCAAATTGCCTGCTCCTCGTCCGTGAATCCTCGTGCGTGAATACTGGCGGAATGCTGCCGACTTCCGATCATGAGCGCCTGGTGCGTGATCTTGCAGCCGCTGCGCGTGGACGGGTGGCCGCCGACCTCACCACGCTGGCCACCAACTCCGCTGATGCCTCCAACCACCGGCACGTGCCGCTCGCGGTGGTCGAGCCGGTCGACGCCGAGGACGTGGCTGCCGTGCTCGCCGTCTGCCGTGACCACGAGGCTCCAGTACTGCCGCGCGGCGCGGCCACGAGCATTGCCGGGCAGGCGGTGAACACCGCCGTGGTGCTGGACACCAGGCGGCATCTGAACGCGGTGCGCAGCATCGATCCCGACGCTCGCACGGCCATCGTGCAGCCGGGGGTCATCTTGGATTCCCTGCAGCGGGCCGCCGCCCCACACGGGCTGCGCTTCGGTCCGGATCCGGCCACCCACAGCCGCTGCACGCTCGGCGGGATGATCGGCAACAACTCCTGCGGGTCACACTCCGTGGCCTGGGGCAAGACGGTCGACAACGTGGCCAGCCTCGACGTCATCACCTACGGCGGCGAGCTGATCACCGCAGGGACTGCGGTGGATCTCGACTCGGGTCCTCGGCTCTTCCGCGAACTCGCGGCGGTGCGCGACCGCTGGTCCGGGGACATCGCCACCGGCTTCCCGCGGCTGCCGCGACGGGTGTCCGGCTACAATCTCGACGAGCTGCGCAGTGGTCCACAGACGAATCTGGCTCGCGCGCTGGTCGGCACCGAAGGCACCTGCGCCACCGTGCTGGCCGCGACAGTGCAGCTGGTGGAGCTGCCGGGCGCGACGGCGTTGGTGGTGCTCGGCTTCCCTGACTCCTACACCGCCGCCGAAGCCGCCTCGGAGCTCGTCGAACTGAGGAACGCTGGGGTGGTCAGTCCGTTGACCATCGAGGGCGTCGACGGCGCCCTGGTGGACACCCTGCGGGCCGCACGACCCCACGAGCAGAGCTGGCGGGCGCTGCCGGAGGGGCGAGCGTGGCTCTTCGTGGAAGTCGGTGGTGCCGACGCCGCCGAAGCCCACGCCGCGGCACTGGTGTTGCACACAAGCGTGCAGAGCAAAGCAAGCGGAGCAGTGGTGACCGATCCCGCTCAGGCGCGGGCCCTGTGGCGTATCCGCGAGCAGGGCTCCGGGCTGGCGACCCGCGCCCCGGATGGCAGCGAGGCGTGGCCCGGCTGGGAGGACTCCGCTGTCCCCCCGCACCGTCTCGCCGAGTACCTGCGCGGCTTCGACGGCCTGCTCTCCGAGCATGGCCTGCACACGGCTTACTACGGGCACTTCGGTGACGGCTGCGTGCACGCGCGCATCGACTTCGACCTGCTCACGCGTCCGGGTATCGCCGCCTATCGCCGTTTCATGGAAGAGGCTGCCGACCTCGTGTGCTCCATGGGCGGCTCGCTGTCCGGTGAGCACGGCGACGGCCAGGCCCGCGGAGAGCTGCTCAGCCGGATGTATCCGCCCGCGGTGATCGACGCCTTCGGTGCGTTCAAGTCGGCCTGGGACCCGGCGGGCAAGATGAACCCGCGCCGGGTGGTTGACCCGGCCCCGCTGGACGCCGACCTGCGCGTGTTTCTCACGGGCCCGACGCTGCCGCACCGACGAGAGCTGGCGCTGCCCGCGGACAAGGGTGACTTCGCCGCGGCGACCAGGCGGTGTGTGGGTGTCGGTGCCTGTCTGAGCGAGAGCGGCGGGGTGATGTGCCCCAGCTACCGGGCCACCGGTGAGGAGCAGCACTCCACCCGTGGCCGGGCCCGGCTGCTGCACGAGATGATGCGCGGCGAGGTGATCACCGACGGCTGGCGCTCCACCGAGGTCCGCGACGCGCTGGACCTGTGTCTGAGCTGCAAGGGATGCAAGAGCGACTGCCCGGTCGACGTCGACATGGCGACCTACAAGTCGGAGTTCCTCTACCAGCACTACAAAGGCCGTCGGCGGCCCGCCTCGCACTACGCGATGGGATGGCTGCCCACGTGGCTGCGGGCCGCCACACTACCCAGACTGCTCAACGCCGCCGCCCGTAACCGTGGGCTCGCTGCGGTCGCCAAGAAGCTTGGCGGCATTGCCCGAGAGCGCGACATCCCGCCCTTGGCACCGCAGACCTTCCGCCAGTGGTTCGCCCACCACCGCTCCCCTGCCACCCGCGACGCGCCCCGGCTCTTGCTGTGGCCGGACACGTTCACCAACCATTTCGACCCCGCGATCGGCCGCGCCGCCGTCGCGGTGCTCGAACACCTCGGCTACCGCGTCGAGCTGCCGGGTGAGACCGTCTGCTGCGGACTCACCTGGACCACGACCGGACAGCTCCCGCACGCCCGAAAAGTCCTGCAGCGCAGCATTCAAGCCGTGCAGCCATGGCTGGACGACGGGGTGCCGATCGTGGGTCTGGAGCCCAGCTGCACGGCAGCGCTCAAGCACGACACCGCCCAGCTGCTTCCGGAGGAGAAACGTCTGCCCGCTGCTGTCCGGACCTTCGCCGAGGTGCTGGCTCAGCACGACCTGGCGGCCCTGACCGACGCGGTGCCGCGCAAGGCGATGGTGCAGGTGCACTGCCACCAGCACGCCGAGCTGGGCACCGCCGCGGACACCGCCGTGCTGGCGGCGCTGGGCGTCACCGCGGAGGTCCTCGACTCGGGCTGTTGCGGGCTCGCCGGGAACTTCGGGTTCGAGGAGGGACACTACGAGGTGTCCCTGGCCTGCGCCCAGCGGGTTCTGCTCCCCGCCGTGCGCGCGGCCGAGCAGGACACAGCCGTGCTGGCCGACGGGTTCAGCTGCCGCACCCAGCTCCGGCACGGCAGCGACGCCCGCCCCCAACACCTGGCGGAGCTGGCCGCAACGGCGCTGGGCCTGGCGCCTACACCGTGAACGCGAAGGTGTGCCATCCCGTGGCACCGTCGGGGGCGGGCGGCGCCATCTTCTCGGTCTGCATCGTGCCGTCGGTACCGGTGGCACGGCACTCCACCGTATGACTCCCGCCGCCGACGTCGGCGGCGTCCGCACGCCACATCCGCCACGCGTCCTTGCCACCGTCGGCACCCAGCCGCGCGTTCTGCCAGCCGCCACCGTCCACCCGGATCTGCACAGCGGAGATCCCGATGGCCTGGTACCAGGCCACACCGGTCACCGTCACGGTGTTCCGCGAAGCACCCACCGACCTGCGCACCGCGGTGATCTTCGACGCGATCTTGATGGGGCCGTGATCGGACCAGCCCCTCGGTGTCCAGTAAGCACGGGCGGCGGCGTACGTGGTGAGTTCGATGTCGGTGATCCACTTGGTCGCCGAGACGTATCCGTACAGACCGGGGACGAGCATCCGTACCGGAAAGCCGTGCTCCACCGGCAGCGGCTGACCGTTCATGTTCACGGCCAGCATGGCGCCGCGGCCGGGCTGCATCACTACGTCCACCGGGGTGCTAGCAGTGAAACCGTCGCTGCTGGTGGAGTAGACCTGTTCGGCAGCACTGCGTACCCCGGCCTCGAGCAGCAGGTCCCGTAACTGCACTCCCACCCAGTCCGCAGTGCTGACCAGGTCCCCACCGACTTCGTAGGACACGCAGGTGAAGGTGACGCGCTGGGCAACGAGCGGGCGTTCCACGAGCTGCGCGAAGTCCAGCGTGATCTCCTTGTCCACCATCCCGTGGATGCGCAGCGACCAGTCCTCCGCGCGAATACGAGGCGGGTCGAAGGAGGTGTCGACCCGATAGAAGTCGCCGTTTCCGGTGATGAAAGACGGACCACCGTCGGCGACGAAGTCCGCCCCAGGCGCCGGCGGCGACAGCGGGTTCGTCGGCGTCACCGTGCCGACGGCAGTGCGTGAGGCGGCCACGTCGACGGAGTTGCGCGCCCGTTGCCCGACGACAGCCGACAGCCCCGCACCCACAGCGACCGCAGCCGAGGTGCCCAGGAACGACCGTCGCGAGACGCGCTCCCCGACGGCCTCCGGAGTGGCCCGGTGGACGAGAAACATGAGCACCGCGACGCCCACCGGAATTGCCGACAGCGGCGCAAGTACGCCGATCGTCTCGGTGTCCGGGCGGCCCAGCGCCGCAAAGGTTCCGACGATGCCCAGCAGCACGATGAAGCTCGCACCAGCGGCGCGACTACGACGACACAGCACTCCGGCCGAGGCCCCGAAGATGACCATCACCAGACCCATGACGAGCAGCAGCACCAGCTTGTCGTTGCTCCCGAAGGCGCTGATGCCGAAGTCCTTCAGCCACGGCGGAGTCCGGTCGATGGCACTGCTGCCCACCGCGAGGTAGGGCGAGGACTGCGGGTCGACGTACCCGGCGACGAGGTGGGCCGCCCCCAGCGCTGCGAGTACGGCGAGCACACCGGACAGCGCAGCCGCAGGCACAGACATCACCGGGCTTGTGCGCGTGTTCACCGCAACGAGTATGGCGCGAACCGGCGTCGAGCGCGCACGCCGTCGGAGCGTCGAGGCCGACTCCACGGCCGGCGGAAGGACTTCCCCCACACCACCAGATCGGCGAGTGAGTCCAACGGTGTCTGTTCGTCGGCCACGGAGTGACTGCCCCCTCGATCCAGCCGCGCTGCTGTGGACCCGCTGAGAGCGGGAGGCGGGTGCGGACCGAGATCTGCAGACTCGTTCGCTATGGACTCCCTGACCGTTGCAGTTGCCACATACTTGTTGTTCGTCATGACCGCAGGATTCGCGCTCCTGTGGTGGTTCCGCGAAGACCGGATCGGCAAGCTCACCGTGGCCGGCTCAGTTGTGGCGGGCTTGGCTCTGCTCGGTGTGTTCTCCACAGTCGCCGCGCTGCACTACGACCCCCGGCCCTTCATGGAGGACCCCTCGCTCAACAACATGCTGCACCACGCCGCCGACAACGGATTCCCGTCCGACCACAGCTGCGCTGCCGGGCTCATCGCCGGCCTCGTCGCGCTCCGCCACCGCATCTACGGTGCCGTCTTTGCGCTCGGGGCCGTGCTGATTGCCGCTTCCCGCGTGGCGACCCATGCCCACCACGTGCAGGACGTCGCCGCCGGGCTGGCGATCGGAGCCCTGGCGGCGTGGCTGGGAACTCTGCTGGCCACCAGGCTCATCGAGCGCTTCGACCTCGCCGCCCGGCTGCACCTCGGCGGGCGGAACGTGGCGGTTGCGGACACAGCGGGGCCGACAACCGACTAGGTTCGAGGCACAGCACTTCATCTGGGAGGCAGTAGTTGCGAACACAGGTCGCGATCATCGGCGCCGGGCCGGCCGGCCTGCTGCTGTCCCACCTCTTGTCCCTGCAGGGCATCGACTCGGTGGTTCTGGAGGCCCGCGACCGGGCGTACATCGAGAAACGAGTTCGCGCCGGGGTGCTGGAGCACGGCACCATGGAGCTCCTGCGGGAGACCGGCGTCGGTGCGCGGATGGATGCCGAGGGCCTGCCCCACGACGGCATCTACCTGCGCCTCGACGGCGAGAGCCACCACGTCGACTTCGCTGAGCTGACCGGTAGGTCGATCAAGGTCTACGGCCAGCAGGAAGTGGTCAAGGACCTCGTCGCACGCAGGCTTGCCGACGGTGGTGACGTGCGTTTCGAGTGCTCCGAGGTGGCGCTGCACGAGGTCACCAGCGACCGGCCCCGCATCAGCTTTGTCCACAACGGACAGTCAGAGACCCTGGAAGCCGACTGGATCGCCGGATGCGACGGGTTCCACGGGATCAGCCGCAGCCACGTCCCAGGCGAGGACCTGCAACGGCTCTACCCCTTCGCCTGGCTGGGGATCCTCGCGCACGCAGCACCTTCCTCCGAGGAGCTGATCTACGCCAAGCACGCCCACGGCTTCGCTCTGCACTCCATGCGTTCCCCGACCGTCACGCGGAACTACCTGCAGGTGCACACCGACGAGGACCTCGCGGAGTGGCCGGACGAACGGATCTGGTCCGAGCTGAGCACGCGACTGGCCGGCGACGACGGTTTCCACCTCACCACCGGGGAGATCTTCGACAAGTCCGTTACCCCGATGCGCAGCTTCGTCCACGAACCGATGCGCTCCGGACGCCTGCTGCTTGCCGGCGACGCCGCGCACATCGTTCCGCCCACCGGTGCGAAAGGGATGAACCTGGCCATCGCCGACGTCCGGGTGTTGTCCCACGCCCTGGGGCAGTGGGCGGCCACCGGCGCCACCGAGGGGCTGGACGCCTACACCGAGACCGCGCTCGCCCGGGTCTGGCGGGTCACCCACTTCTCCTGGTGGATGACGTCGATGTTGCACCGCTTCGATGGCTACGACCCCGCCTCGACGCGGTTCGACGAGCGGGTGCAGCTGTCCCAGCTCCGCTACACCGTCAGCTCCCGCGCTGCCATGACGACGCTCGCGGAGAACTATGTGGGCATGCCCTTCGACACAGGATGGTGCTATTCATGACGAGCCGTCTTCATCTTCCCGCCGGCTATCGCCATGACCGGGACAGCCATCCCCCGGCCGACTCCCCCGACTACGTCTCCACCGCACTGCGCCACCCCACGCAGCAGCTACGCGTGCTCCCCCAACGCCTGACCGAGCTGACCGGTCCGCTCCTCGGTGCCGAACGCCTCCAGCCGGGGGATGACGACTTGACGGCGGACGGCACGGGTGAGGCAGTCGGACAACGGATCATCGTGCACGGCCGGGTGCTCGACGCCGACGGCCGACCTGTCCCAGACACGCTGCTGGAGGTGTGGCAAGCCAACGCTGCCGGCCGCTACGCGCACGTCCTCGACCACTGGCCTGCGCCGCTCGACCCGCATTTCAGCGGGGCAGGACGGTGCGTCACCGACGCGGAAGGCCGCTACCGCTTCACCACCATCAAGCCCGGCGCGTACCCCTGGGGCAACCACCCCAACGCGTGGCGCCCGTCCCACATCCATTTCTCACTATTCGGCCGCAGCTTCACCCAGCGGCTGGTGACGCAGATGTATTTCCCGAACGACCCGTTGTTCTTCCAGGACCCCATCTACAACGCGGTGCCCGAACACGCGCGCCACCGCATGGTCAGCACCTACGAGCACGCCACCACGGTGGAGAGATGGGCACTGGGCTTCCGCTTCGACCTGGTGCTGCGCGGGCGAGAATCCACGCCCTTCGAGTCCGAGGACGGCCACGATGACTGAGCTCGAAACCACACCGTCCCAGACCATCGGGCCCTTCTTCCACGTGGCGCTGCCCTGGCCGGATGGTTCCGACGTCGTGCCCGAGGGCACACCAAGCGCCATCATTGTCGGCATCAGGGTCTTCGACGGTGCTGGAACACCGGTACCAGATTCACTGGTGGAGACCTGGCAGGCCGATCCCGAGGGACGCTTCGACCATCCCGATGACATCCGCGGACCTGAGCGGACCGGCTTCCGTGGCTTCGGGCGTTGTCCCGCTGATGCTGGGGGCCGGACGTGGTTCCGGACGCTGATGCCGGGGCCGCTACCCGCCGAGGACGGTCTGGTCGAGGCGCCGCACATCGACGTGTCGGTGTTTGCCCGCGGCATGCTGCACCGCGTGGTCACCAGGGTGTACTTCCCTGACCAGGCCGAAGCCAATGCGGTTGACCCGGTGCTGGCCTCGCTCCCGGCCGTCGACCGGGCCAAGCTGGTGGCCAAGGCTGCGCCGGGTGGGTACGAGTTCGACGTGCACCTGCAGGGCGAGCTCGAGACACCGTTCTTCGACCTGTGATGAGCTTGCGTCATGCCCCGCGGTGACCTCTTCGATCCTCTCTTCGGCGCCGATGGTGTCGCTGCGTTGTTGGATGACGCCGCCTGGGTGCGGGCCCTGCTCGACGTCGAAGCCGCACTTGCCCGTGCTGCGGCCGCACACGGGGTGATCCCCGCCGCGGATGCCGTGCAGATCACCGAGACCGCCCTGACTCTGGACGTCGACCTCGCCGAGCTGGGCCGCGCTGCGGTCACCGGCGGAAACCCGGTCATCCCGCTGGTCCGCCTCTTGCGCGAGGCCAGCGGCACCGCCGGCACATCAGTCCACAGTGGAGCGACCAGCCAGGACATCATGGACACTGCCCTGATGCTGCTGCTGCAGCGATCCGGCGTGGTGCTGCTCGCAGAGCTGCGCGGTGCCGCGGCAGCCGCCGCCGCATTCGCCCGGAACCACCGGGACACCCCGATGACAGCCCGCACCCTGGGTCAGCAGGCGCTACCGACCACCTTCGGTGCCGTGGCCGCAAGCTGGTGTTCAGGGCTGGACCGCGCCTGCTCCAGGCTGGCTGCACTGCTCGGTGAGTTGCCGGTGCAGCTCGGTGGGGCCGCAGGGACGCTTGCGGCACTGCACCCGCACGGGCTCGCCGTGGCCGACAGCCTCGCCGAGGAACTGGGCCTCGCGCGGCAGGGCGTCCCCTGGCACGCAGAGCGCACGCGCGTCGCCGAGCTGGCCACTGCCCTGGGTACGGCGGCCGGCGCCTGCGCGAAGCCCGCCACCGACGTCCTGCTGCTGGCAGCCACGGAGGTAGCGGAGGTGTCCGAGGCAGCACCCGGCGACTCCTCCTCCATGCCGCACAAGCAGAACCCCATCGCGGCGATCACCGCACGGGCTGCCGCACACCGCGCCCCGGGGCTCGTGTCCACCGTGCTGTCCGGCATGGACGGCGAGCACCAACGGGCGGCCGGCGCCTGGCACGCCGAGTGGGAGACGCTCACCGAGCTGATGCGCGTCACCGCTGGTGCCGCCGCGCGGGTGCGCACCAGCCTGGACGGCTTGCAGGTACACCCGGAGGTAATGCGAACGAACCTGACCCTGTCTGCCATGCCACAGTCCGACAACCACGCCGGCGACATCGTCGACCGGGTGCTCGCCGCCCGCGCAAAGGAGAGTCCGTGACTGTTGACCTGGCCTACGAGACAGGCGGCCCCGCCGATGCCCCGGTGCTGGTGCTGCTGAACTCGCTGGGGTCCACGCGGGCCATGTGGGATCCGCAGATCGGGCCGCTCAGCGAGCACCTGCGGGTGGTTCGCACCGACATGCGCGGCCACGGGCAGTCACCCGTTCCTGACGGGCCTTACACGATGGCCGAGCTGGGTCGGGACGTTCTTGCGCTGCTCGACACCCTCGGGGTGCAGCGCGCCCACCTGGCGGGGCTGTCACTGGGCGGAATGGTGGCACAGTGGCTGGCCGCGCACGCGCCGGAGCGGGTGCACACCCTCAGTCTGCTCTGCACCACGGCAGGCTTCGAGGACCCGGCCGCCTGGCACGAGCGGGCGGCCACCGTACGGGAGAACGGTTGCGCCGCACTTGCACCCACCGTCGTGCAACGGTGGTTCACACCCGCGCTCGCGGAACGCGACCCGGAGCTGGTGGCCCGCAACGTGGCCATGATCGGCGCCACGCCCGCGGAGGGTTACGCCGGATGCGCCGAAGCCATTGCCGACTGGGACGGACGCGCGGACCTTGGCCGAATCGCCGCACGGACCTTGGTGATCGCCGGTGTCCACGACCCCGCCACTCCGCTGGCTCATCTGGAGAAGATCGCCGCGGGAATTGCCGGCGCGCAGCTGCACGTGCTGGACCGGGCCGCGCACCTGGTGAACATCGAGCAAGCCGGGACAGTGACGCAACTGCTTCTGGAGCACGTGCTCGGTGGTCGCACGGGGCAGGCACAGGCTCATGCGGCCGGAATGCGCACCCGCAGGGAGGTGCTCGGGGACGCACACGTCGACCGGGCGGTCGCGGCCACGACCGAGTTCACCGCGCCGTTCCAAGACTTCATCACCCGCACCGCGTGGGGCGACGTATGGAACCGCCCCGGAATCGACCGGGCCACCCGCTCCATCGTCACGCTGACTGCCCTTACCGCTCTGGGCAACGAGCACGAACTGGCGATGCACGTGCGGGCCGCGCGGAACAATGGCCTGTCCCCCGAGCAGATCGGGGAGGTCCTCCTGCACACCGCCATCTACGCGGGCGTGCCCAGGAGCAACCGGGCATTCGCGATTGCGCAGGAAGTACTCCGTACTGCAGACGACCGTTCCTGATACGGACAGCAAGCCCCCTGGTACCGGGGACGAATTCGTGAGATGGTGTGTGCGCGAGTGTAATCGCGTTCGCATTCGCCGGGAGGAGCAACGTCGGTGCCTCTGCACAGTCCTGTGCGGTGCAATTCTGCGCGCCGCTCGTTGAGGCGTACCGCCGTCTCGGCCTTGCTGGCCCTCGCCGTGCTCGCGGGCATTCCGGGCACTGCTGCCGCCGTCCCGCCGCCGGTTCCCCCGAACCCGGGCGACTCCCAGCTCGCTGCAGCCAACGCTGACGCCCGCGCCAAGGCGAACGCGGTGGACAAACTCGCCGAGCAACTCGCCAGCGCCCAAGCGCAGCTGGACCAGATACACCAACAGCTGGGCCTGACGAAGGAACTCGCGAACAAGGCGCTGGTCGACCTGACGGCCGCTCAGGACGCGGTAGCCGCCGCCGCTGCCGCGCAAGTCCAAGCCCAGGCCGAGGTGATCAGCGCCAACGCCGCCGCGGCGGAAGCCGAGCAGCAAGCCGCCCGGTTCATCGTCAGCAGCTTCCAGAACGGCAGCACCGTCTCGGTGTTCAACGCCTACCTGGGTTCGACGGGTCCGCAGGATCTGCTCGACCGCTCGGCGCTGCTCAACGCGGTGAGCGGCAGCAAGCTCGACATGATGAAGTTGCTCGATCACACCCGGAGGGAGAGCGAGACCGCCCACTCGGCAGCGCGCAACACCAAGACGAGGGCCGACGCAGCAGCGACCCAGGCTACGACCGCCAAGCACGCCGCGGACCAGGCCACGCAGGCTGTGATGCAGACCCAGCAAGCCCAGACTGCCCGCGCGAAACAACTCGAGACGCAGCGCAACCTGGCCCAGTTCGCCCTCGACAGTGCCCGGCAAAGCGTCGCAGGTCTGCAGGGACAGCGGCTGGCGTTCGACCAATGGGACGCACAGCGCAGGGCCAACGCGGCCACATCGGCAACATCTGCTGCAGCAGCCGCGCGAGCACAGATCCTCGCCGCAGGGGGTGCGCTCGGCTCCGCACCCGCGTCGGCGGCCGCGCAGACGGTGATCAAGCGGACGGCCACCCAGCTCGGTATCACGTACGCCTGGGGTGGCGGGAACAAGAATGGTCCAACTTTGGGTGTGCGCGATGGTGGCGAAGCGGACACCTTCGGCGACTACAACAAGATCGGCTTCGACTGCTCCGGGCTGATGATGTACGGCTTCGCCGGGATAGGGGCGTCATTGCCGCACTACGCCGGCTACCAGTACACGTCTGGCAGGCAGTTCCCTCTGTCGCAGATCCAGCCCGGGGACATGATCTTCTACGGCCTCAGCGGCATCCATCACGTGGCGCTCTACATCGGCGACAGCAAGATGATCGAGGCCCCGCAGTCGGGCGACATCGTCAAGGTGTCCGCCGTGCGCTACGACGACCTCATACCGAACGCGACCCGCCTGACCTGAGCACGTCACCGCTGGCGCCGTGCACAACCCCCACCGGAACGGGGCGGGCCGAGTCTTCGCTAGGCTGCACCACCATTGAGCGGTTACGCCGCCTCAAGTCTTGGGCCTCTAGCTCAGTTGGTAGAGCTACGGACTTTTAATCCGCAGGTCGTCGGTTCGAGCCCGACGGGGCCCACTGCGTTTCCTCTTGCCGCCCTGCACTTTTGGGGTGGTACGCGGCGAGATTCTTTCGCTCTTGGGGCCCATTTTGGCCCGATTGGTAG
>JADGOX010000064.1 GCA_017882745.1 Mycobacteriaceae bacterium
CCCGAGGGTATGGCCGGAACGTCTCGTGACGCGACGCTCGAGCGCGGTCCTCGACCAGTCCGGCGTGCACGGCGCTGAACACGGCTGAGGCGGCCCGGGCGCCCCACTCCGAGCGTGTGCCCCCGAAGCCCTCGCGCGGGCCCTCGGGTGGGCACTGCACGGTGACGGTGTCGGTCGCGGTGCCGGTGCCGGCGATGCCGTAGGCGAGCAGCGCCTGGGTCTTCGCTTCGGTGACGGTGCCCACCATGGCGACCAGCGCGGCGTCGGTGAACGACGCCGGGCAGTGGAGCACGACGTTGATCGTCCCCGGACGGTAGGGCAGTGGCGGCCGGTCCAGGGCAGCCACGGCCGCCCAGTTCGGGTGTCCCACCCCCGTGGTCGCCGTCGCGGTGACACCCTCGTGCTCCACGGTGACTGCCCGACGCACATCGACCGCCGTCAGCAGCCCGACCCCGCTTCCTTGCAGCCCCAGCTGCTGGGCCAGCTCGCCGAGGTGGGAGTCGGGATCCATCCGGTCGTAGTCCGGATCCACCGTCGCGTTGATCACCCAGTGCCGTGGGCCGATTCCACCCCCCAGCGGGCCGCTGGAAATGGACCGCAGTGGTGCGGCGGGCCGCCACACCAGGAGCGGCAGGCTGTCGACGAGGTGAGTTTCGGGGTGCACAAGCCACAGTCTGGTGCGACGGACGGGCACATGGCCAGTCCCGTTAGGCTCGGGCCCATGACCCAAGCAGCACCGCAGGAGAGTTCCGGCCACGGTTTTTCGACTCGCGCGATCCACGCCGGCCAGGAACCGGATCCGACCACGGGATCGGTGATCGTGCCCATCCACGCCACCTCCACCTACGCCCAGGACGGTGTCGGCGGCCTACGTGGCGGGTACGAGTACTCCCGCACCGGGAATCCCACCCGGACGGCCCTGCAGGAGTGCCTGGCGGCGCTCGAAGGCGGGGCCCACGGTCTCGCCTTTGCCTCCGGAATGGCCGCGAGCGACGCCCTGCTGCGCGCCACGCTGCGTCCCGGCGACCACCTGGTCATCCCCAACGATGCCTACGGCGGCACCTTCCGGCTCATCGACAAGGTGCTGAGCCAGTGGGGCGTGGAGCACACGCCGGTGGCGCTGAGCGATGTGGATGCGGTGCGGGCGGCTTTGCGTCCGAACACGAAGCTGCTGTGGTTGGAAACGCCCACCAACCCCTTGCTCAACATCGCCGACATCACCGCGCTCGCCGAGCTCGCCCACACTGTCGGCGTGAAAGTGGTGGTGGACAACACCTTCGCCTCGCCCTACCTGCAGACTCCCCTGGCGCTGGGTGCGGACGTGGTGCTGCACTCCACCACCAAGTACATCGGCGGACACTCCGACGTGGTTGGCGGCGCGCTGGTCACCAACGACGAGGAGCTCTCGGCGGCCTTGGCGTTCCTGCAGAACGGTGCAGGAGCAGTTCCCGGACCGTTCGACTCCTGGCTCACCCTGCGCGGCCTCAAGACGCTCGCCGTGCGCATGGAACGGCACAGCGACAACGCGGAGCGAGTCGTGGACATGCTCACCGGCCACCCAGCGGTCTCGAGCGTCCTCTACCCCGGACTACCCGACCACCCTGGCCACAAGGTTGCCGCCCGCCAGATGCTGCGCTTCGGGGGCATGATCTCGCTACGGCTGCGGGGTGGCCGAGAAGCAGCACTGCAGCTGTGCGCGGGCACGCATCTGTTCACGCTTGCGGAGAGCCTCGGTGGCGTGGAGTCGCTGATCGAGCACCCGGCCGCCATGACGCACGCCAGCACCGTCGGCTCTGCGCTGGAGGTTCCCGAGGACCTGGTGCGGCTGTCCGTGGGCATCGAGGATGTCGCCGATCTCGTCGCCGACCTGGAGCAGGCACTGGAAGGCTGACCAGCCGAGCTCGGCTACGGGTGGGGGTGCCTCATGGGCGCACACCCTGCGGCGGTCGGATGGTGCTGGTTCTCGGGTTTTCGGGAGCACCGGGCACTACGAGATCGCCAGCGGCGACGCAACCGCCGATAAGCTCGACCACGCCGTCGGCTCTGGTGACGAAGTGGCCGGGGTCGGCGCATCCCGCGTGCGCAACGGTGAGAAACGCTGCACCGATGAGAGCGACACTCACGGCCACACTGGACACGAGCGCGAGGGCGGACGACCGCGTACCGCGCACTGGCTACCCCTTGTCCGCTCTCAACCTGCGTTGCTGCAACATTTCCAGGCTACCTTCGCGGTCGCGCTGCACGGCGCGGGTTTCGTCGCTCGTGAGTGGCAACCAGCGGTGGGCCGCCGGCTGCCACTCACGAGCGGTTACGCGTGATACGGCTCGGCGCTGGTGAGCGTCACCGTCATGGTGCCGCCGTTGGGCAGGTTGTACCGGCGGCTCTCGCCGACCTTGGCGTCGAGCAAGGCCTTGCCCAGGGGGGAACTCGGTGAGTACACCTCGAGGTCGCCGTGCCTGCCCTCTTCGCGTGTGGCGATGAGAAAGGTCTCGGCATCGGACTTGTCTTCGTCGTAGTAGACCTTGACCACTGAACCGGGAAGGGCGACACCGGACTTCTTCGGCGCCTCGCCGACCTTGGCGTTGTTCAGCAGCTCCTGAAGCTGGCGAACGCGACGCTCCTGCTGGCCCTGCTCCTCGCGGGCGGCGTGGTAGCCGCCGTTCTCCTTGAGGTCGCCCTCCTCGCGCCGTGCGTTGATCTCCTCGGCGATGACGGGACGGTTGGCGATGAGATGGTCGAGCTCGGCCTTGAGCCGGTCGAACGACTCCTGCGTCAGCCAAGTCACCTGGGTCTCGGTCATCGTTGTCACTCCCTCGTTGGCGGCGCTGGCTACCCGATCCTGGGTAGCAGCTCCAGACGACGAAACACGGCCCCGTCCAGGACCGTGCTATCGGTCCAGGCTACCAGGGTTGCTGCCGTGCCCGCCGTGTGCAGAGCCGGCTGAACAAGTGTCAGCGGGGTTGCAGGTAGGCGGGAACGGTGTAGCTGCACCCGAAGACGTTGCCCACCACCGGCGGATGTGAGGTGCGGACCGTCCCGACGTAGGAGGCCGTGCCCGTGGCACTGGGTGGTATGTACATCTCCCGGCGGCCGGTCTCCGATCCGTCCACGGAAAGCGCTCGGAGGATGCAGACCGCTGGCCTACTCGGGTCGTCCCGGCTGACGGTGAAGCGGACGGTCGCGGAGTTTCCGTCCAGGGAGAAGCCGAGATCGTCGCCCGAAATCGGGCCCGGGGCCAAGTTGCGGTACGCCACCACTGCGATCACGATCCCCGCGATGACACCGAGTGCGAGGACGGCCACGGTGCTGTTGCGGCGTCGGCGGGGGCGTCTCTTGGGGGCGGAGTAGCGCCCTGTGGGCAGCGTGGAGGTCATCGGCGGGGCTCCCTGGAGACGGTGCGGACGCGGAACGCTGCCCTCGGGTGGGATCATGGAATATCGGTGCGACGGCGACGTTGCACTGTCCAGGTTACGACCAGCGCGATACACGAGGTGAGGATGCCGGTGAGCGGACTACGGCTGATGGCGGTGCACGCGCATCCCGACGACGAGGCGAGCAAGGGTGCGGCGACGACCGCGCGCTACGTCGCGGAGGGTCACGAGGTCATGGTGGTGACGCTCACCGGTGGCGAGCGCGGGGACATTCTCAACCCGGCGATGGACACGCCAGGGGTGACCGAGCGCATCCACGAGGTGCGGCGCGAGGAGATGGCGCGCGCGGCCGAGATTCTCGGCGTGCAGCACCGCTGGTTGGGCTACATCGACTCCGGCCTGCCCGAGGGCGACCCGCGGCCGCCGCTGCCCGAGGGCTGCTTCGCCTTGGTGCCGTTGGAGGAGTCGGCAGAGCGCCTGGTGGCCGTCATCCGCGAGTTCCGTCCGCACGTCATCACCACCTACGACGAGCACGGCGGCTACCCGCACCCGGATCACATTCGTTGCCACGAGGTCTCGATGGCCGCCTTCGACGCTGCCGGTGACCCCGACCAGTTTCCCGGGACGGGCGCGCCGTGGCAGCCGCTGAAGGTGTACTTCTCCCACGGTTTCAGCCGGCAGCGCCTGCAGCTGTTCCACGACTCACTCGTGGAGCTGGGCAAGGAGTCGCCCTTCGAGGAGTGGCTCGCCAATTGGGATCCCAAGCGGGGTGACGTGATGCAGCGCGTCACCACCCAGGTGGAGTGCGGGGCCTACTTCGAGCAGCGTGAAGAGGCGCTGAAGGCACACGCCACCCAGATCGATCCACACGGACCGTTCTTCGCCATGCCGGTGAAGATGCAGCGCGACCTGTGGCCGACGGAGGAGTGGGAACTCGCCCGCTCACTGGTGAACACCACCACCCCCGAGGATGACCTGTTCGCCGGGATCCAGGAAAGGGCCCCGGAAAGGGCCCAGGAAAAGGCCAAGCCATGATGCTCACCGTCAACCTTCTTGCCACCGAGATACTGCTCGCGCAGACGCCAACACCCACACCGCCGCCCGGCCACAACTCCACCGGTGCGGAGTTCGGCAAGTCAGGACCTTTCGGCCTGGTGATCGTGCTGTTGCTCCTGATCGGTGTGGTCTTCCTGATCCGTTCGATGAACCGGCACCTGCGGAAACTCCCGGCGAACTTCGACGAGAAGTCCACGGCCGGGGCCGAAGCGAGCAACACCACCACCACCAAGACCGTGCGGCCGGCCGCGCAGTAACACCACCGACGGCGCAGGCGGTGCCCTCAACCCTCGTCAGTCTTGCTTGTCCTTCACCGACGAGGCGTACACGTCGACGTATTCCTGCCCGCCGAGTTCGGCGATGGCAGACATGATCTGGTCCACTATGGCCCGCTCGGCCCAGCGGTCGCCGGCCAAGCCGTCGTAGCGGGAGAAATCCAGGGGCTCACCGAAGCGGATGTCGATGCGGTGCGGTCGCCACAGCGCGGAACCCACCGGGTTGAGCTTGTCGGTGCCGATGACCGCGACGGGCACCACCGGTGCTCCGGTGGCCAGCGCGACCTTGGCCACGCCGG
>JADGOX010000065.1 GCA_017882745.1 Mycobacteriaceae bacterium
CGATCGGCCACGGTGGGCGATCGCCGCAGCCACGTCGATGGGCACGCTGACCGGCACGGCGCCACGAGCTGCCGGGCCGGGTCCCGGACTGGGGGGCCGTACCGCCGGTCTCCAGGTGGGTGCGGTGCTGTCGTACCTGGCCGGCGCAGTGCTGGGACAGTACGACCCCTTCGCGCAGGCGGTGGGCGGGCAGTCTGCCGGATCACTGCTGCTCGTGGCGCCCAACGTGGTTGCGGTGGAACGTGCCCTGCAGGTCGACCCGAGTGACTTCCGGCTCTGGGTGTGCCTGCACGAGGTGACCCATCGCGTGCAGTTCACCGCGACGCCGTGGCTCGCCGACTACATGGCCGACAGCGTCGCCACGCTCACCACCGCGGAGGACACCTCCACGGGGGAGCTGTTCGGCCGGGTGGCCGAGGCAGTGCGCGGCCTGGCCCGTGGCGATGACCGTCCCGCGGGGGTGCTCGGAGTGGTGAGTGCTCTGCAGGCACCGCCGCAACGCATGGCGTTGGAACGGCTGATGGCACTGGGCACCCTGCTCGAGGGCCACGCCGACCACGTCATGGACGCGGTGGGCCCGGCGGTGGTGCCTTCCGTTCTCGAGATCCGTGCGGCGTTCAACCGGCGTCGTGCCCGTCCGAGCAACCCGGTGCAACGGGTGCTGCGTGCCTTGCTCGGTGTCGACGCCAAGATCGCCCAGTACGAGCGGGGCAAGGCCTTTGTCGACCACGTGGTGAGTCGCGCGGGGATGGGGGCGTTCAACACGGTCTGGACCAGTGCCGACACCCTTCCGGTGGACGCGGAGATCACCGAGCCGCAGTTGTGGATCAACAGGGTATTGCGGTGAGTGGGCCGCACCCCGCGGTGGCCGAGACCCGGGTGGCCGTCCGCCGATGGTTGGCGGAGCACACCGCAGAGACCCCAGTGGTCGTGGCCTGCTCCGGTGGCGCCGACTCACTGGCGCTGCTTGCGGCCGCTGTGCACGAGGCACGAACGGTCCGCGCCGTGGTGGTTGACCACCAGCTGCAGCCGGACAGTGCGCGTACGGCGTCGACCGCCGCAGAGCAGGCGCGGGCGTTGGGTTGCGCGGACGCCATGGTGATCACGGTGGACGTCGTGGGCACCGGCGGACGTGAAGCGGCCGCACGGCGGGCCCGCTACGGCGCGCTCCGCAGACTCGGTGCACCGGTGCTGCTGGGGCACACGCTCGACGACCAGGCGGAGACCGTGTTGCTCGGTCTGGGCCGCGGTTCCGGTGCGCGTTCGGTCGCCGGCATGCGGGCGTGGGACGCACCGTGGGGGAGACCGCTGCTGGGGGTGCACCGCAAGATCACCCATGCCGCGTGCGCCGCTCTGGGGGTGCAGCCTCATCAGGATCCGCACAACGACGACCCCGGCTTCACCAGGGTGCGGCTGCGCCACGAGGTGCTGCCGCTGCTCGAGGACGTGTTGGCCGGCGGTGTCGCGGAGGCCTTGGCCCGCACCGCAGCGCAGCTGCGCGAGGACTGCGATGCGCTCGACGACTGGGCGTCCGAGCTGGGTGCGCACGCGCTGCGCGGTGCTGAGCTCGATGCAGTTGAGCTGGAAGGCAACCCACCCGCCGTGCGGCGCAGGGTGTTGCGGCACTGGCTCACGGCGCACGGGGCAACCGCGCTCACCGACCGGCAGCTGCGCTGGGCGGACGATCTGCTGGGCGCCTGGAAGGGGCAGGGCGGGGTGTCCGTCGGCGGTCACTTGGTGGTGCTGCGCCGGCATGGCAGGCTCACGGTAGAAGGCGGGCCAGCGAAGTCGGGGCAGCGGTAAGGAGTCCACGCGGTGTATGAGGACGACATATCTTCGGTTCTGATCACCGAGCACAGGATTCGCCAACGCACCCAGGAGCTGGCCGATGCGGTGGCGGCGAGCGAACCCGACAATCCTGTTGATGACCTTGTTCTCGTCGGGGTGCTCAAGGGTGCGGTGATGTTCATGACCGATCTCGCCCGCGCGCTACCGGTGCCCGTGCAGCTGGAGTTCATGGCCGTGAGTTCCTACGGCTCAGCCACCTCGTCCTCGGGAGTGGTGCGAATCCTCAAGGACCTCGACCGTGACATCACCGGGCGCCGGGTACTCATCGTCGAGGACATCATCGACTCGGGTCTCACCCTGTCCTGGCTGCTCCGCAACCTCGCCACCCGAAATCCGGCGTCCCTGGAAGTGTGCACGCTGCTCCGCAAGCCGGGCGCGGCGCGCAGCTCGGTCGATGTCGCGCACGTCGGCTTTGACATTCCCAACGAGTTCGTCGTCGGTTACGGCCTGGACTACGACGAGCGCTACCGTGACCTGCCCTACATCGGCACGCTGGACCCCAAGGTCCACAGCGACTGAACATTTACGTCCTCAGCGGACAACTCTCCTGCCGGACTGCTCCCAGGGTAACCTGGGAAATCTCTCTGGGCGTCACCGGAGACCCCGCTCCTGGAAGGACGAGGCCGCGACGGCCGCAGTTGTATGACACGTAAGCCTTTGTATCGCACCCTGGCCATTGTTGCTGGTGTTCTGCTGATGATCTTCGCGTTCAGCTACTTCAGCGACAGCACCCGGGGATACAACTCGGTCGACACCTCTGTCGGGCTGCAGCAGCTTGCCGCCGGCAACGTCACCTCCGCGCAGATCGACGACCGTGAGCAGCAGCTTCGGCTGACGGTGAAGAACCCCGTCGACGGCTCGAGCAAGCTCATCACCAAGTACCCTGCCGGCGCTGCTGAACAGGTCTTCAACAACGTGCGTGACGCCAAGCTGGCCAGCTTCTCCACCACTGTCACCCAGGAGAACTTCCTGGTGTCGATGCTGTCGTTCCTGCTTCCCGTGCTGCTGATCATGGGGCTGCTGTTCTTCGTGATGAACCGCGCGCAGGGCGGTGGCCGCGGCGGAGTGATGGGCTTCGGCAAGTCCAAGGCGAAGCAGCTCACCAAGGAGACACCCAAGACGACTTTTGCGGATGTCGCCGGGGTTGACGAGGCGGTTGAAGAGCTTTACGAGATCAAGGACTTCCTGCAGAATCCGGCCCGCTACCAGGCCCTTGGGGCGAAGATCCCCAAGGGTGTGCTGCTCTACGGCCCGCCGGGCACCGGCAAGACGCTGCTGGCCAGGGCCGTGGCCGGGGAGGCTGGGGTGCCGTTCTTCACCATCGCCGGCTCGGACTTCGTGGAGATGTTCGTCGGCGTGGGTGCATCCCGTGTTCGCGACCTGTTCGAGCAGGCCAAGCAGAACAGTCCCTGCATCATCTTCGTCGACGAGATCGACGCCGTCGGCCGCCAGCGTGGCGCCGGGCTCGGTGGCGGCCACGACGAGCGTGAGCAGACCCTGAACCAGCTCCTGGTCGAGATGGACGGCTTCGGTGCCCGCACCGGCGTCATCCTCATTGCGGCGACGAACCGGCCGGACATCCTCGACCCGGCTCTGCTGCGTCCCGGCCGCTTCGACCGCCAGATTCCGGTGAGCGCTCCCGACCTGGCCGGCCGACGCGCGATCCTGAAGGTGCACGGAGCGGGTAAGCCGATGGCCCCCGACGCCGACCTTGAGGGTCTGGCGAAGCGGACCGTCGGGATGTCCGGTGCCGACCTGGCCAACGTTCTCAACGAGGCTGCGTTGCTCACCGCCAGGGAGAACGGCACCGTGATCACCAGCGAGGCCTTGGAGGAATCGGTGGACCGGGTGATCGGCGGTCCCCGACGCAAGAGCCGGATCATCAGTGAGCACGAGAAGAAGATCACGGCCTACCACGAGGGTGGCCACGCGCTGGCCGCCTGGGCGATGCCTGACATCGAGCCTGTCTACAAGGTGACCATTCTCGCCAGAGGTCGCACCGGGGGCCACGCACTTGCGGTACCCGAGGACGACAAGGGCCTGATGACCCGCTCTGAGATGCTGGCCCGACTGGTGATGGCGATGGGAGGCCGCGCAGCCGAAGAGTTGGTGTTCCACGAGCCGACGACCGGGGCGTCCTCCGACATCGACCAGGCCACCAAGATCGCCAAGGCCATGGTGACTGAGTACGGGATGAGCTCACGGCTCGGTGCGGTGCGCTATGGGCAGGAGCAGGGCGACCCCTTCCTCGGCCGTTCGATGGGTACGCAGAGTGACTACTCCCTGGAGGTTGCGCACGAGATCGACGAGGAGGTGCGGGCGCTGATCGAGGCCGCGCACACCGAGGCGTGGGAGATCCTGAGGACCTACCGCGACGTGCTGGACGAGCTGGCAACTGAGCTGCTGGAGACCGAGACCCTGAACCGAAAGGACCTGCAGCGGGTGTTCGCCGCTGTCGAGAAGCGTCCCCGGATCACCGCGTTCAACGACTTCGGTGACCGCACCCCCTCGGACAAGCCTCCGGTGCAGACCCCCGGTGAGCGTGCGATGGAGCGTGGTGAGGCATGGCCTCCGCCCACTCCGGAGCCCTATTTCCGCCAGCCGGACCTCCACAAGCCGGCGCCGGTGGGCGCTGGTTATCAGCACCAGGGAGTGCCTGCCCCTCGCCAGGACCAGTACGGCCCACCTCCCCAACAGGGCCAGTACGGGGCACCTCTCCAGGGCCAGTACGGTCCGCCACCCGGGAATCAGCCGAACCAGGGTGTAGCCGCCCCCTATGGCGCACCGCCGCACGCCAGTTCGCGGCCGGACTACGGTGCTCCTCCCGGGTGGTCTGCACCCGGCTGGCCCCCGCAGGAGAATGCGCCCGAGGGGAGTCCACCCCAGACCGGTGAGTGGCAGCAACCGGAACCCGGTCAGAACGGTGCCCCGCAGAACAATCGTGACCAGGGCGGCGCGGAGCGGGACGGGGACGCGCAACACCGCCGTCGCTGACCGTGGGCACGGTGTCGTGCCCAACTGAGACGTTCCGCCGTTGAGAAGACTCAGAGCCGAGAGGTTCGCGATCATGGAGGTCGGAAGTGCCTAGCCCTACGCCCGCTGGCCCGGCCGGGGTGCCTGCGTCAG
>JADGOX010000323.1 GCA_017882745.1 Mycobacteriaceae bacterium
CCTCGAGTGCGTCCACGAGCCGAAAGATCTTGCGTGCGCCCTCGGCATCCACCGGTACGCTCACCGAGGCCTGGAAGCTGGCCTCCGCCGAGTCGTAGTCAATGCCCGCATCCTGCAGCGCGGTGCGTACCGCCACGAGGTCGGTGGGTTCGCTGACCACCTCGAAGCTCTCACCGTGGTCGTTGACCTCTTCGGCGCCCGCGTCCAGCACGGCCAGGAGCACCTCGTCCTCACCGAGCTCACCCTTGTCCAGCACCACAACACCCTTGCGGGCGAACAGGTAAGACACCGAGCCCGGGTCGGCCAAGGTAGCGCCGTTGCGGCTCATCGCGGTACGTACCTCGGTCGCCGCACGATTGCGGTTATCGGTGAGACACTCCACCAGCAGCGCAACACCATTGGGGCCGTAGCCCTCGTACATGATGGTCTGGTAGTCGGCACCGCCCGATTCTTCGCCGGCACCGCGTTTACGTGCCCGCTCGATGTTGTCGTTGGGGACCGAGGTCTTCTTCGCCTTCTGGATGGCGTCGAACAGCGTCGGGTTGCCTACCGGGTCTCCACCACCAGTGCGCGCGGCTACCTCAATGTTCTTGACCAACTTGGCGAAAGCCTTGCCACGGCGCGCGTCGACCACGGCCTTCTTGTGCTTGGTGGTCGCCCATTTGGAGTGGCCGCTCATGCGATGCGCGCACCTTCCGCTCGTCGGTGCAGCGTCAGACGCGCTGCAGATCCAGTTGCCTGATCCTAGCCGCCAGGTGGGCGGTTACCCACGCGTCATCAGTTGCTCTCCCGCACAATCTTGACAAAAAGCTCATGAACTCGATGATCGCCGGTCACTTCGGGGTGAAACGACGTCGCCAACACAGCACCCTGACGGACGGCGACAACCCGGCCGAGGGCGCCAGGATCGGCATCGGCATCCGGCGGAACGGTCGCCAACACGGTCACGTCCGCACCGACCCGCTCCACCCATGGCGCACGGATGAACACCGCCCGCAGGGGTGCGCCCTCAACGCCATCCATCGCCAGATCGGTCTCAAAAGACGCCACTTGACGTCCGAACGCGTTGCGTCGCACCGTGATGTCCAGACCGAATAGCTGCTGCGCATCCGGTCGCGTGTCCAGGACATCGCTGGCAAGCAGGATCATTCCGGCGCAGGAACCGTAGGCGGGCATCCCCTCGCGCAGTCGTGCCCTCAACGGTTCGAGGAGGTCGAACACCTGTAGCAGTCGGCTCATGGTTGTGGACTCGCCACCAGGGATGACCAGGCCGTCGACCCGATCGAGCTCGCTCTCGCGGCGCACGGTGATGGGATCCGCACCGACGGCATCGAGTGCCGCGAGATGCTCCCGCACGTCCCCCTGCATCGCCAACACGCCGACAGTTGGACGTGTGCGCACGGGCCTATCTTAGAGCTCTCAGATTCCCGGACCGTGCGGGGTCAGTCTCATCGTGACCTCTGCTGCACGTCAGCTCGGCCCCAGACCGCCCTCGGCGTCGGCCGCGGCAGAGCCGGTCTTCAGCTCGACAAAGATCACGTGTGTCGGGGTATCGCCGATATTCTCACCGTAGTGCTGCTGGGCGGGAAGCCAGTTCGTGCTTCCGGCAATCATTTCCACGTCCCGCTGCGCATCCCCCGAGCAAAGCCGGCGGCGGAACGAGCTCAACGTGTACATGACACTGTCCGGATGCTCGTGGGGAGTCGTCTTGTCCCCGGGGACGTCGGTGTATTCGAGCACGCGGACGCGATCATTCTCGAATACGACCTTGTAGTGGTCCGGGTTGCTCGCCACAGGGTCTTTCGTCATGCGATTACTATGCACGACCGGTCAAGACCCGCCCAGCCGGCTACCAGCCGCGAGCCGACAGCCGGTGGTCTACGGGCAGTTCCTCGACATTGATGCCCACCATGGCTTCACCCAGCCCACGCGAGACCTTGGCCAGCGTATCCGGGTCATCGAAGAAGGTAGTGGCCTTGACGATCGCCTCGGCGCGCTGAGCGGGGTTGCCCGACTTGAAGATGCCCGAGCCGACGAAGACGCCGTCCGCACCCAGCTGCATCATCATGGCGGCATCGGCCGGTGTCGCGATGCCACCAGCAACGAACAGCGTCACGGGTAGCTTGCCGGCCGCGGCCACTTCGGCCACCAGCTCGTAGGGCGCCTGCAGCTCCTTGGCGGCGACGTACAGCTCATCCTTGCTCAACGAGGACAGGCGCCGGATCTCGGCCGAGATCGTGCGGATGTGCATGGTGGCGTTGGAGACGTCGCCGGTGCCGGCCTCACCCTTGGAGCGGATCATCGCCGCGCCCTCGGTCAGCCGCCGCAGCGCCTCACCGAGGTTGGTGGCGCCGCACACGAACGGAACGGTGAACTTCCACTTGTCGATGTGGTTGGCGTAGTCGGCGGGGGTGAGCACCTCGGACTCGTCGACGTAGTCCACGCCGAGGCTCTGCAGGATCTGCGCCTCGGCGAAATGACCGATACGTGCCTTGGCCATCACCGGGATGCTGACGGCGGCGATGATGCCGTCGATCATGTCCGGGTCACTCATCCGGGAAACCCCGCCCTGCGCACGAATGTCAGCGGGCACCCGCTCGAGGGCCATCACGGC
>JADGOX010000324.1 GCA_017882745.1 Mycobacteriaceae bacterium
ACGTTCGTGGTGGTCGGACCCTCCTCGGTGAGGATTGCCGTCACCTTGGCGTTGGCCTGGCCGTTGCCCCGGGAGTCCTTGCCCTTGGCGTCGATGGTGGCCGTGTGCGTGGCCTCGTCGGTGTCCACGAACTCGCCTACGCCCTTGTAGAGCATGGCGATCGGTCCCAGCTTGACCTTGACGGTGCCGGTGAACGAGGTCTCGTCCGAACTCGTCAGGGTGGCGCCAGGAAAGCAGGGCGCAACCCGTGCTGGTTCCAGAAAGGCACTCCAGACCTCGGCGATGGGCGCTTCGACGGTAAAGCTGTGCTCCATGTCCATCAGGCAACCCTAGCCATCACGAGACGCCCGCGGCGACTGAGACTGCACGACGGGTGAGTACACCGGCCAGATGCGTCCGGTACTCGGCGTCGGCACCGATGTCGCTACCGGGAGAGGTGCCCTCCCCAGCGTGCTCGGCGGCGGCCCTGATGGCCTCCGCCGTCGCCGGCTGCCCGACGAGTGCCGCCTCGACGGCGCCCGCCCGCATGGGCGTCGCCGACATGTTGGTCAGCGCCACCTTGGCCTCGGCAATCGTGCCGCCCTCGAGGCGGACAGCCGCCGCTACGGCCACGATCGACCAGGCCTGGGCAACCCGGTTGAACTTTTCGTAGTGCGCACCCCACCCCGTGTGCTTCGGTATCCGAATCTGGGTGAGCAGCTCGCCCGGCTGGACTGCGGTGGTGAAGTAGTCCTCGAAGAAGTCCGCCACCGCGACAGTGCGGGTGGTGCCCCCGGCCGAGGCGATGACCATCGAGGCGTCCAGCGCGAGCACCGGCGTCCCGAGGTCACCGGCGGGGTCCGCGTGCACGAGTGCCCCGCCGAGGGTGCCACGGTGCCGGATCTGCGGGTCGGCCACCGTGGCTGTGGTCAGCGCCAGCAGGGCGGCATGCTCAGCCACCTGCGGGTCGTTGAGCACGTCGTGGTGGGTGGTCATCGCGCCGATGACCAGCTCGTCACCCTCGACAGTGATACCTCTGAGCTCAGCCACCTTGTTGAGGTCCACGACCAGCGTGGGTGCCGCAAGGCGCAGCCGGAGCACCGGCAGCAGGCTCTGCCCTCCGCCGAGCACCTTCGCGTCCTCACCTCCCTCAGCCAAGGCCTGCAACGCTTCGGCAATGGTGGTCGGCGCGACGTAGGCGAACGATGCCGGAATCATGCGAGGCCTCCCTCAGTGGTGGTGGAAGTGGATTCAGCGGTGTGCTGTCCGCCCGACCCCAGCGTGCCCTGAGCTTGCTGGATGGCTCGCCATACACGTTGCGGGGAGCAGGGCATCTCGACGTCGGTGACGCCGAACTGGCGCACCGCGTCGAGCACGGAGTTGACGACGGCCGGTGTGGAGGCAATGCAGCCCGCCTCACCTACGCCCTTGACGCCCAGGGGGTTTGTGGTGCACGGCGTCTCGGTGTTCGCGGTGATGAAGTGCGGAAGGTCCATCGCCGAGGGCAACAGGTAGTCGGCCAGGGTGCCGGTGAGCAGCGTGCCCGCGTCGTCGTAGACGCACTCCTCATACAGCGCCTGCGCGATGCCCTGAGCGAGACCCCCGTGGATCTGCCCCTCCACGATCAGTGGATTGACGACCTTGCCGACATCGTCTACGCACGCGTAGCGGTAGATCTTGACGAACCCGGTGTCGGTGTCGACCTCGACGGCACAGAGGTGCGTGCCGTGCGGATAGTTGAAGTTCTCCGGGTCGAAGGTGGCCTGCGAGTCCAGGCTCGGCTCCACCCCGTCGGGCAGGTTGTGCGCGGCGAACACCGCCAGCGCGATGTCACCGAGGGCAACACCGGCATCGGTGCCCTTGACGCTGAACCGTCCGCCGGTGAACTCGAGGTCGTCCACCGAGCACTCCAGCAGGTGTGCGGCGATCGGCTTCGCCTTGGCGATCACCTTGTCCGCCGCCTGCACGATCGCGATCCCGCCGACCACCAACGAGCGGGAGCCGTAGGTGTCCAGGCCCTTGGGCGAGGACTGTGTGTCGCCGTGCAGCAGCTCGACGTCCTCGAAGGCCACACCGAGCCGGTCCGCGACGATCTGACTGAACGCCGTTTCGTGGCCCTGACCGTGCGGAGTGACACCGGTGACGACCTCCACCTTGCCGGTGGGCAGCATCCGGATGGCCGCATGCTCCCAACCACCCGCGCCGTAGTTCAACGAGCCGAGAACTCTCGAGGGCGCGAGACCGCACATCTCGGTGAAGGTGGAGATCCCGATGCCCAGCTGCTTGACGTCACCGGACTCGCGGCGGCGCTTCTGTTCCGCCCGCAGTCCGTCATAGTCGAAGAGCTCGAGGGCCTTGGCCGTGGCCTCCTCGTAGTTCCCCGAGTCGTAGGTGAGCCCGGCGACGGTAGTGAACGGGAACTCCTCGTGGGTGATCCAGTTCTTCTTGCGCAGCTCCATCGGTTCCATGTCGAGCTCGACAGCCAGCTCGTCCATGATCCGCTCGATACCGAACGTCGCCTCCGGGCGACCGGCACCGCGGTAGGCGTCAGTCCACGCCTTGGTGGTGAAGACGTTGGTGCAGGCGAAGTGGTACGCGGGGAACTTGTAGATGGAGTTGAACATGAACGCGCCGAGCACCGGAACACCCGGAGTGACCAGGCCGAGGTAGGCGCCCATGTCGGCCATCAGCTCCACCTTGAGCCCGGTGACGGTGCCGTCCCGGTTGGCGGTGATGGTGATGTCCTGGATCTGGTCGCGGCCGTGGTGGGCAGCCATCAGCGACTCCGAGCGAGACTCGGTGTACTTGACAGGCTTGCCAAGTCGCCGGGCGATCAGCACCGCAATGACCTCTTCCGGGGTCATCTGCAGCTTGCCGCCGAAGCCGCCGCCGACATCCGGGGCGATGACCCGAATCTTGTGCTCGGGGATGCCCAGGGTCATGGCCATCATCGTCCGCACGATGTGCGGAACCTGGGTGGCCGACCAGAGGGTGAGCTGCTCGCCGGTCGGGTCGCAGACCACGGAGCGTGGCTCCATGAAGGCAGGAATCAGACGTTGTTGGCGGAAACGCCGCTTGACGACGACCTCTGAGGAGGAGATTGCGTCCTCCACGTTGGCCCCGGTGCCGGCCTCGGCGGAGTCGAACACCCACAGTGCGCAGCGGTTGGTGCCCAGGTCCGGGTGGACCAGGTCGGCGCCCTCGGCGAGCGCGGCCTCCATGTCCAGGACGGCGGGCAGCTCGTCGTAGTCGATCTCGATGCCGTCGAGGGCATCGGCCGCCTCGTAGGCGGAGCGGGCGATGACCACGGCGACGGCCTCACCCGCGAAGTGGACGGTGTCCACGGCAAGGGAGGGGTGCGCGGGTGACTTCATGTCCGGGGTGATGGCCCAGGCACACGGCAGGCTGCCCTGCTCCTCGGCGAAGTCCTTGCCCGTGTAGACGGCGATGACGCCCGGTCGACTCTTTGCCTCGGTGACGTCGAGCGAGGTGATGGTCGCGTGCGCGAAGGGGCTGCGCAGGATGGCGGCGTGCAACATGCCGGGAAGCACGATGTTGTCGGTGAAGCGCGTCCGCCCGGTGATGAGGCGGGCGTCCTCCTTGCGCAGCCGGGCGCGGCCGATCTCTGGCTGAGCAGTCTGGGGTTCGGTCGTTGCGGTCATCTCAGGCACCTGCCTGCGTCGCGGTCGGTGACTGCATGGCTTCAGCAGCGGCGCGCACAGACGCCACGATGTTCTGGTAGCCGGTACAGCGACACAGATTGCCCTCGAGGCCGTAGCGGACCTCCTCCTCGCTGGGATCGGGGTTCTCGCCGAGCAGGTCGATGCTCTGCATGATCATTCCGGGGGTGCAAAACCCGCACTGCAGTCCGTGGTTCTCGTGGAATGCCTTCTGCACCGGGTGCAGCTCACCGTCGCGGGCAAGGCCCTCCACCGTGGTGATGTCGGCGCCGTCGGCCTGCACGGCGAGCACGGAACAAGACTTCACGCTCACCCCGTCCAGGTTCACGGTGCACGCACCGCAGTTGCTGGTGTCGCAGCCGATCAAGGTGCCCACCTTGCCGAGGCGTTCACGCAGATGGTGGACGAGAAGTGTGCGGGGTTCTACTTCGTCGACGTAGTTCGTACCGTCGACCGTCATGCTGACGCGCGCCATCGATCCTCCTGTGAGCTAGCGACGAATCCGTGGGGGTTCCCACGTGACTCGGGTCACACTCGGAGTGTGGCCGACGCCAGCCTGCTCGGCAACCGTTGCAAGTACGTTTCAGCCCTGACTGAGCAGGCCGAGCCGCGCCCGGACGAGATCTGCCGTCGGCGACCCCGGTGGCAGCGACTGCAGACACGCTTCCCACACCTCGACGTCGTCGTGGCCCTGCTCGGTGCTCGTCCAGCTCAACAACAGCTCCGGGTCGGGATTGCGCAACAGCGCACCTCGCACCTCTGCGCGTAGCTCCGCGCGGACAGCCACCACCGCAGGCGCCGCCGACCGGGGCAGAACGGGGCCGGGCAGCCGCGCCAGGGCGCCCCGCCGGTCGCCGGCCGCGAGCAGGCTGCGCACCTCATCGACGTCTGTGCGCACCCCAACGAGCAG
>JADGOX010000066.1 GCA_017882745.1 Mycobacteriaceae bacterium
GGCCTCGCCGGCGCTGGGGGTGCCGGTCGTTTCGGCAGTTCGGGCGGTCTTGGTGGGTCCGGCGCCTCTTCGGGATCGGTCGCCTCCGCATCCGAGACGGCATCTCGCAGCTCACTGAGTGCAGGAGCCCACAGCTCCGCCGGCGCGGCCGGCGACAGCAGCGCCCGCGGCCTCGCCAGCGCGAGTGACTCCGCTGCCACCCGCGGACGCGGTGGAGTCGGTTCCGGAATGGGGACGGGCGCTGGCCTCGGCAACTCGGAAGACGACCAGGAACACGAGATCCCCGACTACCTCAAGGACCTCGAGCACTTCTCTGACGGCCGCGTCGTCGCGCCGCCGGTCATCGGCGTCGACGACGCATTGTGAGATCGGGAGCCACCATGGCGATTGTGGGACGGTCGTTCACGGTGAGCACGGTGGCCTTCGACCTCCTGTGGGAGCGCCTCGGCCTCGGCGCGTTCCCGGTGGTGCTGCAGCTGCGCTCGCACGGCGACACCTTCGAGGAGCGGCACGCCATGCTCGATGTCGCACGCCGCCAGCTGCACGAGAACGGCCTGCTCAACGGCACGGAGGTGTACCCGAGGCTGGGGCGTTGGCTGCAGGCCCTGGCGCGCCCCGAGGCCGAGGTGGATGTTCGCTGGCGCGACGGAACCACGGAGCTGCGGAGCACTGTCGTGCACCAGGGCGAGGTCACCGTGCGGGTGGTACGTAGCGGTGAGGAGCTGACCTTCACGCCCCTCACCCCCGGTTCGATGCCTTCGGCTGCGGTGGACGTGTTGCCCGACGCTTCTGCTGCCGCCTCGGGGGGACAGATCAGCGCACCCACTGGGCAACTGGCATCGGCCTACGCCGCCGCCGCCACTTCCGCGGAGACCGGCACCGCCGCCCTGCTCGATCTGGGTGCGCCCCGGGCAGACGCCACGTCTGTCGCGAGAGCCCTGCATGCCATCGACTCGGTGTCGCAGATCGGCGCGGCGGTCACCACGCGGGGTCGACGATTCCGACACCCGAGCGTGGTGGCTGTGCTGGACACCGGCCACGGCCGCTTCATCTCCACCGAACGGGAGGCGCCGGACCACAGCATGTGGTCGACCGTGCGTCCCGCGACCGAAGCCAACGTGGTCCGCGCAGTAACCGAGCTACTCGCCCAGGCTCAGGCGGACAGCGCCAAGGGCAGCACAGGCTCCGTGCTGCGTTTGTAGCTGAGCTGGGTTCTCCACCTATTCAGGCCCTTCCACGTGCGGTTGCGCCGGCGGCAAGAACGGCGGCGTGTGCTGGTCCCACCGGACACAGCGCCAGCCCTCGGGCGTCGGCTGCAAGATGATCGTCGCGGTATTGGGCAGGTTGTACGTCGCGGCGAACGCGCCGTCCACCTCGGCAAGGTGGGCGGCCACCAGCCGAATGGCCGCGCCGTGGCTCACCAGCAGCGCGCTGCGCAGACGGTCGTTGAGGTACTCCTCGCGCAGCTCCTCCACGATGGGAAGGAAGCGGTCCAGGACGTCCTGGCCGCTCTCTCCCTGCGGGATCCTCTCGCGTAGGTCCCCGGCGTGCCACGCGCCGTACACGCGGACGAACTCCTCGTGCGCCTCGCGGTCCGCCCGGTCCTCGAGCGCACCGGCGTCGGTTTCCTGCAGACCCTCGCGCACCTGGACGTCGGTCTTCGCCGCCGCACCGACCGGGGCTGCGGTCTGTCGGGCCCGGACCGCCACCGAGCTCACGACCGCGGACAAGTCCACGGCCCCGTAGACGTGCGCAAGCGTCTGCGCCTGTTCGTGACCGAGCTCCGTCAACGGCGCACCCGGTGGCCGGGAGTCGAGCCGGTGCTCGACGTTGGATGCAGTCTGACCGTGCCGGGCAAGGATCAGGCTGCCCGGCGGCACGACGAACTCACTCACCCGTGATCTCCTGTCCTCGTGTCCGACCTGTCGCCATGTCGGCGACCCACTGCTCGGCATCCCCCGGTGGTGGAGGGGCGGATCCGGTCCCACCGTCCGCGGCAGGCCACGATCCGAGGAAGCGCAGCTCGGTGCATTTCCGGTGCAGGGCGGCAAGTGCCTCGGCCACGGCCGGATCCTCGATGTGACCTACGCAGTCCAGATAGAAGCGGTAGGTACCCATGGCCCTGCGGGTCGGCCGTGACTCGATCCTGGTGAGGTCGATGCCCCGGATCGCGAACTCCGACATGGCCTGCACGAGTGCCCCCGGAGTGTTGGCCAGGCTCAGCACCACCGAGGTCCGGTCGTGGCCGGTGCGGGCCGGCGGCGGGCACGGCTGACGCACCAGCACGAAGCGGGTGCGCGCGTCACCGACATCGGCTACCCCCTCAGCCAGGGCGTGCAGGCCCAGCCGCTGCCCGACCAGCGCTGTCGCCACAGCGGCGTCGACCCTGCCCTCGGCGACGTCATGGGCCG
Organism: Mycobacteriaceae bacterium; assembly: GCA_017882745.1. Lineage (GTDB taxonomy): Bacteria > Actinomycetota > Actinomycetes > Mycobacteriales > Mycobacteriaceae > X156. The sequence goes on from JADGOX010000066.1 coordinate 2,412, forward strand.
CAGCAGCCGTGGAACTCCCCACCTGCAGCTTCGCCTGGGGCAGGTGTTCGGCCAACCAGTGGAGCACCTGGGCGGCGGCATGCGGATGAGTGGCAACGGTGTGGACGTCCTCGGCCGTGGTCCCCGGCCGGACGAGGACGGAGAAGGCCACCGGAAGCTCGGTCTCGGCCACGACCTGCAGGCGCGTCCCGGTCGCCAGCGCATCCAGCGTGGGGGGAACCGAGCCCTCCACCGAGTTCTCCACCGGCACACAGGCGGCGTCGACCGTGCCGTCACGCACCAACTGCACCGCGGCCGGCGTCGTGGCGGCGGGAACGAACTCGACGCCGTCGGGATCCACGAGCTTGCGGCAGGCGGCCTCCGTGAACGTCCCCGCTGGTCCCAAGAAGCTCACGCGCCGCATGACGTCGACCCTACGACAGGGCCCGCTCACACCATCCCCCACGCTTCGAGTTCCGCCTGCGTCTGCCCCGCGTCGGCCACCTCGATGCGGAACAACACCTCGCGCAACGCCCGTGCTGCCGGCTCAGGAACCGCCTGCACAGCGGCGATGTCGGGGCGCTGCCAGGCCGTTCGCACGTCGTCTCCCCGCAAAGCGGCGACGGTCGCAGACAGAATCCGCATCACCCCGGCACTGTCCGCTGCGCGGGCGACGAACCCGACCTCGGCGTGGGCGAGCACCGCCAAGAAGTCGGCCGCCTCGGACGCCACGACATCTTCGGGCAAGCCGGCGCTGTGCCCGGCAGCGACGACCTCCTCCACCCGCCGCACCCAGGACCGGCCCGAGCTGAGGAACACCGCGCACGGGGCGGGCAAGGCCAGCGCCAGCACCTCAGCCAGCTCATCGGCGGCCGGGTGGATGTCGTAACGGCGCGCGGTGTGCTCGGGCAGCGAGCCCGGATCCACGTCCAGCTCAACCACCCCGGTGTCCCCGGAGCGCAACCGTGAGCCGAGCCGCACCGCGTCACCCTGCATCGATCCCGAGAGCTGCAGACCCCCACGGTTGTCGAGCAGCCTGGCCAGCAGTGGTGCGGAGTTACGTGGCTCTGGGGAGCTCAGGGTGAGGAAGGTGGCCACGGCACGACGGTAGTCAGCCGAGCCGGCCCGCGAACGCGCGGCTAACGTCAACGGGGTGATCCGAGCCTGGTTGCGGCCTCCCCGGCCCGGGACTGCCGTTGTGGACGACGACGGGCGTCGCGGGCTGCGCTGGGAGATCGGGCTGGTTCTGCTGGTCACGGTGGGCATGTCCGGGCTGCGCAGCCTCGTGTCCCTGCTGGACTCGCTGGCCACACCCACGCCGCTGGCGAAGCAGACCGTCGCCATCAACGTGCCGCAGGCCAAGGCAAACATCCTCGACCTCCTCGGCCAGCTGCTCAACGTCACCAGCCTGCTCGCCTGGGGTGGGTTGGGGATCTTTCTGCTGTGGCGCAGCGGTGTCGCGCTGCGGGCGATCGGCCTGGACTTTCGCAGCCCGGGCCGGGACGCACTGCAGGGGGCCGGCCTGGCCGCGCTGGTCGGGATCCCCGGGCTCGGCCTCTACCTGCTCAGCCGGGCAGCCGGCGTCAACCTCACGGTCGCGCCCAGCGCGCTCGGCGACACCTGGTGGCGGGTTCCGGTGCTCGTCCTTGCCGCCGCCGCGAACGCGTGGGCGGAGGAGACGCTGGTGGTGGCGTACCTCATCACCCGGCTGCGGCAGCTGGGGTGGAGCGAGAACCGGTCCGTGCTGGCCTCGGCGGTGCTCCGCGGCAGCTACCACCTCTACCAGGGATTTGGCGGCTTCGTGGGCAACGTGGTCCTCGGTGTCGTGTTCGGCCGCGTCTGGCAGCGCACCAACCGACTGTGGCCCCTGGTGGTCGCCCACACCGTGATCGACATCGTGGCCTTCGTCGGCTACGCGCTGCTCCTAAACCACGTCAGCTGGCTGTGAGCCGATAGCGTGGGGTCCATGAGCCCAGCCCCAAGGGTCGACTCCGAAGTCGGGTGCCTGCGCACCGTGCTCCTGCACCGGCCCGGCGCCGAGCTGACGCGGCTGACCCCTCGCAACAACGATCAGCTGCTCTTTGACGGCTTGCCGTGGGTGGAGCGCGCCCAGGAAGAGCACGACGCTTTTGCCGCCACCCTCACCGGCCGTGGGGTGGAGGTACTCCTGCTGGCCGTGCTGCTGGCCGAGACCCTGACTGACGAGGCCGCCCGAGAGCTCGGCATCGCCGCCGCAGTCGACCCACGCCGGCTCGGAAGTTCCCTCGCCGCGGCCCTGAGTGAGTACCTGAGCGAGGTTCCGGCCGCCGATCTGGCCGAGGTGCTCATGGCGGGCATGACCTTTGACGAACTGCCCTTCACGGAGCACACCGCAGGAGTGTCCCTGGTTCGGCGGATGCACCAAGGTGGCGAGTTCGTCCTCGACCCGCTGCCGAACCTGCTGTTCACCCGCGACTCCTCGTTCTGGATCGGTGAGCGCGTGGCCATCACCTCCCTGGCCCTGCCCGCCCGCCGCAGGGAGACCTCGCTGACCGACCTCGTCTACGGCCACCACCCACGCTTCGCGGGCACCGCCCGCGCCTACGGGCACGCCTCCGCTCCCCTGGAAGGCGGCGACGTCCTCCTGCTCAGCCCCGGGGTGCTGGCCATCGGCGTCGGAGAACGGACCACCCCCGCCGGAGCGGAGGCCTTTGCGCGGAGCGCGTTCGCGGACGGCCTCGTCCACACCGTGCTGGCGGTCCCCATTGCGCAGCAACGCGCCTCGATGCACCTGGACACGGTGTGCACCATGGTCGACAACGACGCCGTGGTGATGTATCCAGCCGTCGAGAACACCTTGGCGGCCTTCATCATTCGTCCCGATGGGGACGGCGTACGCGTGGACGATCCCACCCCCTTTGTGGCCGCGGCAGCCAAGGCCATGGGCATCGAGGCCCTCCGCGTGATCGACACCGGGCTCGACGCCATCACCGCAGAACGCGAGCAGTGGGACGACGGGAACAACACCCTCGCGGTGGCACCAGGGGTTGTGGTGGCCTACGAGCGCAACCAGCGGACCAACGCCCGCCTGGAAGACGCCGGCATCGAAGTACTGACGATTGCCGGTTCCGAGTTGGGTTCAGGCCGGGGCGGCCCACGCTGCATGTCCTGCCCCATCGCCCGCGACGAGATTCAGTGACAGTCCGTTCA
>JADGOX010000325.1 GCA_017882745.1 Mycobacteriaceae bacterium
CGAGTTCGATGCCGTCAAGGCCTCCGGCGCGACCTGGATCAGGGTCGACGTCGACTGGTCGGACGTAGAAGCCACCCGTGGCCACATGGACTGGGCGAACACTGATCGAGTCGTCAACGCGGCCCGTCGCCGAGGTTTGCTTGTGCTCGCAGCGATTGTCTACACGCCGCAGTGGGCGCAGGACGACTCAGTATCTGGCAGGGACACCCATGGTCGACCCGCCACCCCAGAGCTCTTCGCGACTTTCGCGGCGCAAGCAGCGACCCGCTACGGGAAGGACGTCACCTCCTGGGAGATCTGGAACGAACCGAACCTCGCGATCTTCTTCGCACCGCGTCCGGACGCGGTCTTCTACACACGAATGCTGCAGGCGGCCTACCGATCGATTCACGCCGTGCAACCGACAGCCACCGTGATCGGCGGCAGCCTGGCGCCCGCGAACGACTCGGCGGACGGCTCCACCGTTCCGCCGACCACGTTCGTGGAGCAGATGTACGCGGCCGGCGCCAAGGACACCATGGATGCGGTCTCTATTCATCCGTACAGCTACCCGGCCAACCCCAGCGACTCCAGCACGGCAGCCTGGAACACCTTCTACCGGCTGCGCTACGTGCGCGACACGATGCGGCACTACGGCGACGGAACGAAGGCGTTGTGGCTCACGGAGTTCGGCTCACCCACCGCGACCGTGGAAACCGGAACCGGACCGGTGAAAGTGGACGACCAACGGCAGGCGGAGATCATCAGCGACGGGCTCCGCTATGCGAACCTGCTCCCTGCCATCGGCCCCGTCTTCATCTACAGCATTCGCGATGAGCAGACCGGCAGCCCCATCACCCTGCTGAACTTCGGCGTACTGCGGACCGACTACTCGCCCAAGCCCTCCTACGACGCCATCAAGCAATACACCGGCGTCCGTTAGACCGAGGCGCAGCCCTCGACGTCAACGAGCAGGAGCAGGCGGCCATCAGACCGGCTGACCGGCGACCTCGTTGACGACGCGACGCATGTTGGCGCGGAATGCGGCCCGTGAGAACAGCTCGGCGTGCTTGCGCACGGCCGCCGGGTCACAGGCGCCAGGGCGGAAGGAGCGCAGGGCATCGACGAATCCTTCGATCACCACCTCGTCGGTTCCGGGTACCACCATCTCGCCCGTGACCCCAGGAACGACGGAATCGACTGCGCCTCCCTCGTTCAGCGCAATGACCGGGCTTCCACATGCCATCGCCTCGACCGGCACGATGCCGAAGTCCTCGACTCCCGGCATCAGCAGTGCGCGGCTGCGCCGGTGGAGGTCACGCAACTCTGCGTCTGGCACCCGCCCCAAAAAGGTTGTGCGCGGCCCGGCCAGCTTCTTGCAGTGCTGAAGGAACCGCCCCTCGCCGACGACCACGAGTGGCACGTCGGCTTCCCTCGCCGCGCGGACGGCAAGATCTGGCCGCTTATAGGGAACCATCCGCCCAGCGAGCAGGAAGAAGTCTTCCCGCTCCACTGAGCGGTCGGGTGTGTAGTACTCGGTGTCCACCGGAGGGTGCACCACCTGCGCCTCACGCCCCCAGCACCGCTGAATCCGCTCGGCCACAGCACTCGAGTTGGCAACGATGCGAGCAAGCCTCGGTGCGGCGGCAAGCTCTTCCCGCCGCGTACGCACGGCCAGCGCGGCCAGGGCGAGCCCGCCCAGACGACCGCCCGCCTCACCGGCCCGAAGCTGGGGGTCCCACGCCCACCGGGCAGGGCTGTGCACGTAAGCGATGGCTCTGGCGTCGGTGGCAAACACTGCCTGCGTCGCAAAGGCGTGGTGGCTGATCAAAACGACGTCGGCCGCGGGCAGCCGCAGGTGCCGAAACGACATCGGCAGCAGGGGCAGCAACGGAGCGTACGAACCCTGCCCCAGCCAGCGGTACAGGCGATTGAGCCTGCCGGTGTACGGGGGCATGCTCAAGCCGCGGGGAATCCCTTGCGACCGGGCAATCGGGACGTGGACCTCGGCCGTCGGCCACTCGATACTGAGCTGCTCCACGACGTTCTCCGAGCCACCGACCTCGGTGAAGCGCTCATGCACCACCACCACCTTCGGCGCGCTCACGGCACCCACTCGGAATGGCGCATCTCCTTCGCGGGAAAGACCGACGCGCTGCCGGACTTTGCGAACTTCTCGTGCTTGGCAGATTTCTCTTGCTTGGCAGCTTTCTCGTGCGTCGTGACCTTGTCGGTCAACATGACCACCGCGGGTACCGCTGCGTCATTGAGCCACCGCACGATGCGGAGCGCCAACCTGCGCTGGCCGGAGCCCCTGGCGACCACCACAACTCCGAGCCGAACCGTCTCGGGGTTGACGATGCGCCACCAGAGCTCCTCAGCCGACAGCTCGATGAGCTCACCGCCCGCCGGCTCTCCCCGGCCGGGCGCTTGCGGACGACCGAGCCCGTCGAGAATCGCCGTGTCCAGCACCGGGTGGCTCAACGGCGGACAGCTCAACACGAGCACGTCACCGCCAGCACGAAGCTCACGGAGCACCAGGCTCTCCACCCGCTGCGTTTCCGCGTGCCGTCCGGAGCCACCACGCGTGGCGGCGCAGTCCACAAGAGCGGCGTTGTACTTGCGGGCCACACGGCCTGCCCACGCCCGTGACGTCGACCGGCCAAGACGTCCGCGCAGCAGCACCAGCAGTTCTGAGACGACGATGAGGACTGCCAGCAACGCCAGCAGAGCATCACGCAACGGTTGTGGGCTGACGGGCCCGTCCGAGGTGACGGGGTCGGCGAGCGCGGTGAGCCGCGAGAGCCCGGTTACCTGCAACTGACCGAGCTGGTCGAGCTGCGACTGATACTCCTGCTGCAGTGCAGTCCGGCTCGGATCGGTGGGAGCGAGCGCCTGTAGCCGCGCGTTGATGGCATTCGCCGTGGCCTGAACCTGCTGTTCCTGAGCCGTCACTGCATCGATCTGGTGGGTACGTGAGGAAGCACTGAGGGTCAGCACTGCCTGCTTGGCCACGACGGCGGCCTGCGCCGCGTTGTCACCGAGCACTGTCACCAGCAACAGTCCAGGAGTCGTTCCTTCGACGAGGCTGATTCGCGACGCGGCCTCGTCGGCAGTCCAGGGAACGCCGGCTGCCTTGACGATGCTCTGCAGGACAGGGGTGTCGGAGGCCAGCGCAAGGTAGCTGGCGTCCAACAAGGACGCGGCAGACGCAGCGTCCGCACTCGACGCAGCGGTTGTTGCCGCGCTTTCCGCCCGGGCGGTCACCGTGGCCGACCAGCGATCGGGTGCGCTGGAGCGCACCGTGAAGACCACAGCAGCGCAGAGGAGTGCGATCACGAGTGCAGGCACCACCACCAGCCGCAGCTCGCGGAAGTGGTGCGCAAGGTCCAGCGTGGGGGGCGCACTCGACTCGCGCCCGCGTGCCCGATCGTCAGCGGATGTCTCGATCACGTTGGCCCCTCCCGTGCCGCCCAACTGGGCACTGGCCCCACATTACTGTTCCGAGACTATTCCGAGGCGGTGGAACAGGACTGAGAGCGCGCCACCACTCGGCGCACCGTGTCCACCGCGAGAAGGCCGGCAAGCACCACGCATCCCACGGCGCCACTGATCCACGGTGCCGAGTAGTAGGTCACGGCCTGTACGTCGACTCCCTTTGTGTACGGCAGGAAGTTGGAGGTGCGCACCCCTCTGTGCCAGCAGCAGAACGCGGCCGCCACCAAGGCCGCAGCGACCAACAGCTCGACGACCCCCAG
>JADGOX010000005.1 GCA_017882745.1 Mycobacteriaceae bacterium
AGGGGACCTTGATGGTGTACAGCAGCGCAGCTGCCCCTGCGAGCAGACCGCCGAGCAAGAAGGTGAGCATGATGACCCGCTCCCTCGACACACCCATCAACGTGGCTGTTGCCGGGTCCTGGGCGACAGCACGAATTCCTCGGCCGAACTTGGTCCTGTTGATGATGATGTCTGTGGCCAGCGCCAGCACCAACGCAGCACCGAGAATGATCAGCGTCACGTTGGTCACCGACGCGCCGAACACCGTGAACTGCTCCGTCGGATCCACCAGCTTGATGGGCTGCTGCGCGGTGGAACCGCCGAGTCCGGAGTTGATTCTCGGCAAGATGAAGTGCACGAACTCCTGCAACACGAACGAGGCGCCGATCGCGGTGATGAGGAACACCAGCGAGGACGCACCGCGCTTGCGCAAGGGCCGGTACGCGATGCGCTCGAGTCCGACCGCCACACCCCCAGAGACGAGCATTCCCACGATCAGCGCCGCCCCGAGGAACGAGACGGTGAGGAGCACTCCCTGGTCGTAGGTGTTTCCGCTGGGTGCGAACCCAAGCGCCTCGAGCGCGACGTACTGGCCGAACATGCCGAGCATGAACACTTCGGAGTGCGCAAAGTTGATGAGTCGGAGAACCCCGTAGACCAGCGTGTACCCGACGGCGATCAGCGCGTACACCGAGCCGTAGGACAGCCCGTCGATCGTGAGCTGCCAGAAGTTCTTGGTCAGCCCCGAGACGTTGAAACTGATGGGGCTCTCCGCGAATGTGATGGCGCCTTGCGCCAGTAGACCGGTCATCGCGCTGTGGGACCTCGCCGGTTCATGGGTGCTCCGTCGGTTGGGGTGTCGGTGTCGCAAGAACACACCGCCGGGGGCTCTGGCTGACCAAAGCCCCCGGCCATGCTGAGCATCCCTACTCGACTACTGGTCCTTGTAGATCCAGATCAGCGCCTTCGCGAGCTCACCTGTGCTGTCCCACTTGTAGTGGCGGGCAAGCCCGTCACCGTCGTAATTCTTCGCGTAGTCAAGCAGCGCGGGACGGGTGATGTTCCCGGCGTCGACGCCCTTGAGCATGATCGTCATGAGGTCGTAGCCCTCAGTGGAGTACACGCCCGGCTCGGCGTTGTTGAGCGCCTTGTACGCGGTGGCGAAGCTCGCCGGTGCCGGACCGCAGGGACAGGAAAGAACGGCGCCCTTGGCCGCGGACCCTGCCTGCTTCACGAACTGCGGGTCGTTGACGCCGTCCGCCGCGACGAAGGTCGCCGTAACGCCCGAACTGTGCAGCTGAGCAGCGAAAGGCGCTGCCTCGGCGAAGTACCCGGCGTAGAAGACCGCGTCCGGCGACTCACCCTTGATCTGAGACACAGTCGAGGAGAAGTCCTTGTCACCGGTCTTGACGTCGGCGGCGCAGTTGGAGTCAGCCGCGTCCCCCAGCGCCTTCTTCACCGTCGCCGCCAGGCCGACGCCATAGTCGGAGTCGTCCTGGACGACGCAGATCTTCTTGTACTTCAACGTGTCCGTCATGTACTTCGAGACCGCCGGACCCTGGACACCGTCGTTGGCGAGTCCACGGAAGAAGGTCTTCCAGTTGTTGGTGGTCAGCGCGACGTTCGTGGCCGAGGCACTCACCGAGAGCAGACCGGCCTGCGCGAAGATCGCCCCCGTCGCTTTCGTCTCGCCCGAAAACGCGGGACCGAGCAGACCGACGATCGAGGCATCGCTGACGATCTGCGGCGCAACCTGGGTGGCCTTCTGCGGGTCGCCCTCGGTGTCGAACTCGGTCAGCGTGACCTGGCAGCCGGGGTTTGCCTTGTTGTGCGCGTCAAGCGCGACCTTGGCCCCGTCGATGATGTTGATGCCGAGCGCAGCGTTGGCGCCGGTCTTTGCACCGGCGAACGCCAGTTTGACCCCGGAGCACTTCGCCTTGCCGTCACCAGCCGGGTCTGCCGGCGTCTTGGTGGTGTCGGCCGCCACCTCTTTGCCGGTGGAGTCGATCTGGACCACCGGCTTGATGCTCAGATTGCCAGCGTCCGCGGTGGAGGTACCAGAACCGGCGCCGCTGGAACTGTCCGTGGACTTTGAGCCGCATGCGCTCAGCGCCAGCGTGGCGGCCGCGACCAGTACTACCGCGGCCTGCAACTTACGACGATGCATTCACACCTCCGAGAAGGTTCGCCCCCGACCAGGCCGGGAGGCGTCGGCGCACGCCGACACCGGGTGAACCTAGCGCACGTGTGATCCGTGCCTCACCCAGATGCGAGGCCGTAATCAACTCGCCACGCAACATTAATGGGCTCCGACGGATGCTCAGCGGGGCCTCACGTTCGCGCGGCTAGCTGGGCCTCACGCCATCCAGCACGGCCTGCGCGACTGCCCGCATCGTCGTCCGCTGGTCCATCGCCGCACGCTGAATCCACCGGAAGGCCTGCGACTCCGAGAACCCCTGGGACTGAATCAGCGTGCTCTTCGCTCGCTCCACCACTTTTCGCACCTCCAACCGTCCGGTGAGATCGGCGACCTCAGCCTCAAGCGCGCTGACTTCCGCGAACCGGGATGTCGCAAGCTCGACTGCCGGCACGAGATCGGCTGCGGAGAACGGCTTGACCAGGTAGGCCATGGCGCCAGCGTCTCGGGCCCGCTCGACCAGCTCGCGTTGGCCGAAAGCCGTCAGAATCACCACGGGCGCAAGGCGCTCGGCCGCGATCTCGGCCGCGGCGTCGATGCCGTCACGCCGCGGCATCTTCACGTCCATGATCACGAGGTCCGGTCGCAGCTTCCTGGTGAGGTCCACCGCTTCCTGGCCATCGGCCGCCTCGCCGGCGACCTCGTAACCTTCCTCCCGGAGCATCTCCACGAGGTCCATCCGGATGAGCACCTCGTCCTCGGCTACCAGCACCCTCCGCGGCGCACCTACGGAAGCCGTTGCGGCAGTGGAATGCTCACCAGCTTGCTCGGTCACCGATGACCTCCTACGCTTGACGTGGCAGTGCACAGAGCCTACCGGCGGCTTGGGTCATGCACCCGATCTTCTAGAGTGTTCACCGCGGCCGGCCCTCGTAGCCCAACGGCAGAGGCAACGGATTCAAAATCCGTCCAGTGTGAGTTCGAATCTCACCGAGGGCACCACGTCCGCGCAGGTCAGAGCGTCTTCGATGCCCCGACGTCAGGCCGACATGCGCTGGAAGGTCCGGGTCCCCCACCATGCAAGCACACCGGTCAGCACCGCGGTGACGACGATGCCAGTGATCACATTGGTGGCGGAGTAGTTGCCCACGAACAGCGAGCGGGCCGCGTCGACCAGGTACACCAGCGGGTTCGCCCTGCTGAGGTTGTGCAGCCAGCTCGGCGCCAGCGACATCGGCAAAAACACCCCGGACAGCAGCAGTAGCGGCAGCGATACCCCTTGGATGAAGGGCGCGAACGCGTCCTCGTCCTTGAGGATGATGCCCATCGAGTACGACGCCGCCGAGATGCCCAGTGCCAGCACACAGACCAACACCAGGGTGACCAGTACGCCTGCCCATGACGGACGCAGTCCGAACGGTATTGCGACGAGCACGAGGATCACCGCCTGTACCCCGATGGTGACGACGTTGCCCAGGGTGCGGCCCAGCAGCAAGGACACCCGCGGGGCGGGAGTCACCCGTTGCCGGTCGAGCACCCCTTCGCGCATTTCCTGAATGATGCCGAAACCGGCGAACCCGGCGCCGAAGATCGCCAGCTGCAGCAACAAACCGGGCACGAACAACGACCACGAGGCCGACCCGCCGAGCCCGCCGGCCCGCACATTGGTCAACAGGGGGCCGAAGAGTACGAGGTAGAGCACCGGCTGGCTCAGCCCGAAGAAGACCCAGACCGGGTTCCGCAGCAGTAGGCGCATCTGCCGGGTGAAGACGACAAGTGTGGCGTCGAGCAGTGATCGCATGGTGGTGCTTCTTTCAGCTTTGGGTGTGGGACCCGGTTCAGGCCGCGTCGCCCTCACGCAGCGAGCGCCCGGTCAAGGTCAGGAAAACGGTGTCCAGCGTGGGACGCGCGACGGTCACCGAACGCAGAGGCAGGTTCGCCGCGTCCAGGGCCGGAAGGAGCGGCGCCACCGCCACGTCGCCACGTTCCACCGTGAGATGCAGCTGCTCGCCTTCGACGGTTGCGTGGCGAACCTCGATGGCCGCACGCCCCACCCGCTCGGCGTCAACCAGGTCACCATCGATGCTCACGGTGATGATGTCGCCGGAGACCTGGGCCTTGAGCGCATCCGGACTGTCGTCGGCGACGATCTGACCGTGGTCCATCACCAGGATCCGGTCGGCGAGGGCATCGGCCTCGTCGAGGTAGTGCGTGGTGATGACCACCGTCACCCCCCGCTCATCACGCAGCGAGCGGATGTGCTGCCACAGGTTGGCCCGGCTCTGCGGATCCAGTCCCGTGGTCGGCTCGTCGAGGAACACGAGACCGGGGCTGTGCACGAGGCCGATGGCCACGTCGAAGCGGCGACGTTGACCGCCCGACAGCTCGGACAGGGCCCGTCCGCCGAGCTCGCCGAGGTCCAGGCGCGGAAGCAGATCCGCAACCCGATCGGCGGCCACCGCGCGCGAGAGGCCCTGCAGTCGGCCCTGGGTCACCAGCTCTTCTGCAACGCGCGACCCGGGGGCGGGCGCAGCGCCCACCTGGGCGACGTAGCCGATGCGTCTGCGCACCTCCCGAGGATCACTACGCAGATCCACCCCAGCGACCGTCGCAGTGCCGGCGGTGGGTTTCAGCAAGGTGGTGAGCATGCGGAGTGTCGTGGTCTTGCCCGCCCCGTTCGGACCCAGGAGTCCGACGATCTCACCTGGCTGGACGTCCAGATCCAAGGGTGCGACGGCATCCACCGCACCAGTCTTGGTCGTGAACGTGCGGGAGAGTCCGCGCGTATGAATCATGTCAGCCTTCCTGGTTAAGCTAGGAGAGAGATTATTCAAGCTTGACTAGACGGTGTCAACTTCCTTTCTCGGCCATCCGCGTCCCGGGCCGAGTTGGATCGAACCCGGCTCGCCGGCCATCGTGTACACGCCAGCGTGGAGCCGCTGCCTGAATCCCGTCGCCCAGTCGATTTCGGCGCGCGCCCTCGCCTGCAACAGCATCATGGGCTCGCGGGCATGGTCGGGGATGCCCCCGTCCGCCCCGGTCGCACCCGGGGCAATCGTCGCCTGCAAGAACTCCGATCGCCGGTCGGCGCCACGCAGCCGCTCGATTCGGCTGTCCAGAGCGGCGATCAACTCGGCCCGGGACATCTCCTCCAGCATGCACAACGCGGGGACCAGCGGTTCCATCGGCTGCTCGACCCCCCACCAGGAGGTCCGCAGCAAAATCTGGAACTCCTGCTCGCCTTCCACGGTCAGCGCATAGCTGGTGCGTTCCGGTCGCCCGCCGGCACGCTCTCGGCCCACCGCCACAATGTGCCCGTCCCGCTCCAGAGTCTTCAGAGCGGAGTAGATCGAGCCAGGCTTGACGTTGACGGCATCTTCGATATGCCAGGACAGCAGTTCGCGGCGCACATCATAGCCGTGTACAGGCTGAGCAAAGCGGACTACACCGAGGACGAGTAGACGGGTGGGAGACATGGCCCGATCATAGTCAAGCCAGACTATCGTTCACTAGTGTTAACCACGCAGAATGACAGTCACCTACGCACAGTAGTCACCGTGTTATTCTCCATGTCATCCGACCAAGATCATGGATTGATGAGGAGTGCCATGCGCCGTCCCCGAGTCACCCAGCGCCTGCTCGCGTGCACAGCGATTGCCGCCACGGCCGCGGTGACCTTCACCGGCACGGCCTCCGCCTCGCCGGGGGTCGTACCCGCCTCCTCGCCCGGTGCATTCGACTACTCGACGACGACAGACTTCGCCATTCCCGGGGTGACCTTCGGCTGCGGAATCCTCAACGTCGACACGTCGACGGGCACAGCCAAGCCGGGTAAGAACTTCCTGCTTCCCACACTGAACTCTGATCAGGTGAAGTTCGGACTCAAGCTGCCGTTCGGTGAGGTCGCCGCCCTGGGCAAGAGCAATGCGCCGAAACTCACCGTGTACTGGTTCAACCTGACCAGCTTCGTCGGCGGCACCGCACCGCTCGACGACAGCACCTTCGGGCTGGGCGACATCCACAACCTCACCAAGACCGTCAAGACCGGGGAAGGCCAGATCGTCGCCGCCATCGCCGGTTCGGTGAACACCCTGGTCGGGAAGACCTGCAACGTGCTGCCGACCATCGGACTGGTCACCACACCGCAGCAGACAGTGAAGTAGAACGGCCCACACGATCGAGGACTCGGGCACAGCTACCGCTTCATGACGCGGAGCAGGCCTTCCTGAACGACGGTCGCCAACAGCGTTCCGTCTTGTGCGAAGAAGCGGCCGGTAGCCAGCCCTCTGGAGCCCGCCGCTGACGGCGACTCGGTGTCGTACAGCACCCACTCGTCGGCCCGCGCAGGCCGGTGGAACCACATCGCGTGGTCCAGGCTGGCCAGCAGCACCCGGTCCAGACCGAACGCCAACCCATGGCGGGCAAGCATCGAGTCGAGCAAGGTCATGTCCGAGGCGTAGGCCAGCACGCACACGTGGAGCAGCGGCAGGTCCGGAAGCACCCCGTCTGCGCGCATCCACACCTGGCTGCGGGTGGAGCGTTCCCCGGACTCCCGTGCGATCCAGGGCGGGTCGTTGACGTAGCGAATGTCGATAGGTCGTGGTTCCACCGCGCGCGGCCCAAAGCGCTCCTCGAAACCACGCATCCGGTCCCGCAGGGGCGCAAGTTCTTCCGGCCCCGGAACCTCGGGCATCAGGTTCGCGTGCTCCACCCCCTCCTGTGGGCTCTGGAAGGACGCCGACAGAGTGAAGATTGCCTTGCCGTGCTGGATTGCCGTCACTCTGCGAGTGGCGAAGGACCGGCCGTCCCGAACACGGTCGACCTGGTACACGATGGGCACTCGGGGGTCGCCCGCGCGAATGAAGTAAGCGTGCAGCGAATGCACCTCCCGCTCCCCCGGGACGGTTCGACCCGCGGCGACAAGGGCCTGCCCGGCGACCTGGCCCCCGAACACCCTCGTCGAGGACATGGGCGGACTCACGCCTCGGTAGATGTCGTCCTCGATGCGCTCCAGGTCGAGCAGCGCGATCAAGTCGTCCAGCACGGGCTGGGCCGCACCGGTCACGAGTGGTCCTCCTCGCCGAGTCGGTGGACGCGAATGAGGTTCGTGGATCCCACCGTGTTCGGGGGCCAGCCGGCCACGATCACTACGAGGTCACCCACCTTGTACCGGTCCATCGCCAGCATGGCCTTGTCCACGAATCCGACCATCTCGTCGGTGGACTCGACCATCGGCACCATGAACGTCTCGGTGCCCCAGGTCATCGACAGCTGGCTGCGAACCTCCTGCTGCGGCGTGAACGCGAGCAAGGGCAGCGGGGTGTGCAGTCGTGCCAGCCGGCGCACGGTGTCCCCGGACTGGGTGAAGGCCACCAGTGCAGTGGCGTTGAGGCGCTCGCCGATGTCGCGGGCGGCGTAGGAGAGCACGCCGCGCTGGGTCCTGGGCACGTGGTTGAGCGGAGGGACCATTGTGGACTCCGCTTCCACCGCCCCCACGATGCGACTCATCGTCCGCACCGTCTCCATCGCGAACGCACCCACCGAGGTCTCACCGGACAGCATGACCGCATCGGCGCCGTCCAGCACGGCGTTGGCGACGTCGGAAGCCTCTGCCCGGGTGGGCCGCGAGTTGGTGATCATCGACTCCAGCATCTGCGTCGCGACGATCACCGGCTTGGCGTTCTCCCTGGCGATCTGGATCGCTCGCTTCTGGACCAGCGGCACGTGCTCCAGGGGCACCTCGACGCCGAGGTCACCGCGCGCCACCATCACCCCGTCGAAGGCGAGCACGATCGCCTCGAGGTTGTCCACCGCCTCCGGTTTCTCCAGCTTGGCGATGACCGGAAGCCTGCGCACTCCCTTTCGGTCCATCACCTGGTGCACCAGGTCGATGTCCGCGGGCGAACGGACGAAGGACAGTGCGATGAAGTCCACCCCGAGGTCGAGCGCAAGCTCGAGATCCGCGATGTCCTTCTCCGACATCGCCGGCACCGACACACTCATCCCCGGCAGCGACAGACCCTTGTGGTTGCTGACCTTGCCGCCCTCGATCACGCGGCACACCACGTCATCGCCCTCGACCGCGGTGACCTTCAGCTCGATGTTGCCGTCGTCGACCAGCAGCCGATCACCGGGCTTCGCATCTTCCGCAAGCTGGGCGTAGGTGGTGGACACCCGGTCGTGGGTACCCAGTACGTCGGCCACCGTGATCCGAACGTGCTCGCCCTTGGCCCACATCTCGGAGTCCTGAGCGAAGCGACCAAGGCGGATCTTGGGTCCCTGTAGGTCGGCGAGAATGCCGACGGCGCGGCCCGAGTCGTCGGAGGCCTGGCGCACGAAGTGGTACATCCGCTCGTGGTCGGCGTGGGTACCGTGACTGAAGTTGAGCCGCGCGACGTCCATTCCGCACGCGACGAGCTCCTTGACCTCAGCCAAGGTGCCAGTGGCTGGACCGAGGGTGCATACGATCTTCGCTCTACGAGTCACGTCTGTGCAGCCTAGTCCTGAGCCGGCCGCGTCGACGCCAGCACGATGACACCTCCTTGGGTGACGGTGCTAACGTCCGGATGCCGGTGAGACACTCATCGGTGACGTGTCAACGCAGCGAAATCCGGTGAGATCCCGGTGCTGTGCCGCAACTGTAATGCCACGTGCCCGCGTGGTGAGCCAGGTCGCCGGCGTTGACACCGACGCATTTTCACCTCCGCAGCAGGGGTGGCGTGTCGCCCGGTGCAGGAGCGCCGGAAGGTATGAGCATTCTCTGCGCGCACAGCTACAGGAGACCCGCAGCGTGCACCAAGGTCATCAATTGCGCTCCATCCACTCGCGTCTCGTTCTCTGCGCGGCTGCGACAACGCTGGCATTGCTGGGAACCGCCTGCGGAGCCCAGCGCGAGCCTGCGCCCAGCGCGCCCCACCCAGCAGCCGGTCACGCCGGCTACCCGATGGACGTCACCGCCGACAACGGGACGGTGACGCTCGCCGCGAAGCCCACGCGGATCGTGTCCCTCTCCCCGACCGATACCGAGATGCTGTTCGCTATCGGTGCGGGCGGGCAGGTGACGGCTGTGGACTCCAACTCCACCTTCCCCGCGGGGGTCCCGACCAGCAGCCTCTCCGCGTACACACCCAACGTCGAGGCGATCCTGGCCTACAAGCCTGACCTCGTGGTCGCCTCCGACGACATGAACGGCCTGTTGAAGGGCCTGGCGACGGCCCATGTGCCCACCGTGCTGCTCAAAAGTGCCACCACCCTGTCGGACAGCTACAGACAGATCACCACGCTGGGCGCCGCTACCGACCACGCCGCGGCAGCTGCTGACGTCGTGTCCGGCATGGAGTCGAAGGTGAAGCAGATCGTCGCGGACACCCCGAAACAGACCCAGCCGCTGAGCTACTACTACGAGCTCGACCCCACGTTGTTCACAGCAACGTCCTCGAGCTTCTTCGGAAACATGTTCTCGATGCTCGGCATGAAGAACATCGCAGACGCCGCAGGAACCGACGGTAACGCCTACCCTCAGCTGTCCGCCGAGTACCTCGCCTCGGCCAACCCTGACCTGGTGTTCCTCGCCGACTCGAAGTGCTGCGGCGCCAACGTGGCCAGTTACGGGGCGCGTCCGGGCAACGCGAAAGCAACCGCGGTGGTGACCAAGAGCGTCGTGCCTCTCGATGACGACATCGCCTCACGTTGGGGACCACGGTCGGTGGACCTGCTGGCCACCGTCGCAGACGCGCTGCGGTCCCGTTCGGCCGGCTGAGCACACCCCCGTGGCCGAATCGACACACCTACGCCCCCGCTACCTGCTCACCTCAGCAGCGGGTCTGCTCCTCGTCGTGGTCGCTGCCGTGCTGATCGGCGCGGTGGACCTGGGGCCGGGCAGGGTGTTCGGCGAAGTCCGGGCGCAGATCACCGGCGGCATTTCTCCCCTGAACGCAACCGAGGCCAGCATCCTGTGGGACCTGCGAGTGCCGAGGGTTGCGTTGGGCACCCTCGTCGGGGCTGCGCTCGCGAGCTGCGGCGCCGCATTCCAAGGGGTGTTTCGCAACCCCTTGGCGGATCCGTATCTGCTTGGAGCTGCCGCGGGAGCAGGGCTCGGCGCCACCCTCATGATCGTCGCCGTTCCGCCGGCCTTCCCGGTGGATCCGGTGCCGGCGGGAGCTTTCGTCGGGGCGCTGCTCGGCGTCGGCCTGGCCTGGTTGGTCAGCCAGTCCGCGGGATCTGGTCCCGGGGTGCTGGTGCTCGCCGGAATCGCCGTCGCCACGTTCCTCTCCGCCGTACAGCTTGCGGTCCAGACCGCCCACCCGGACCGCATTCGCGCCATCTACTCGTTCATCCTCGGCTCACTCGGCACCCCCAGCTGGGGCACCGTCGCCCAGACCGCCGCCTACGTCGGGTTGAGCTGTGGAGCGCTGGCAGGCTGCGGACGACTGCTGGACGTGCTGAGTCTCGGTGACTCCGAGGCGTCCACCCTGGGCGTACGGCCCGGCCGGGCGCGACTTCTCATCGTCATCGCGGCGTCGCTCGGAACTGCTGCTGCGGTGTCGGTCTCCGGACTCATCGCCTTCGTCGGACTGGTCGTGCCGCACCTCGTCCGGCTGGTGCTCGGTGGCTCCTACCGAGTGATCCTGCCAGTCTCGCTCATCGTCGGTGGCGCATTCCTGGTCGCCGCTGACCTGTTGGCCCGCACGGTGGTCGCGCCCGCGGAGCTTCCGGTGGGGGTGGTGACGGCCTTCATCGGCGGACCCTTCTTCGCGCTCCTGCTCCGCCGCACCAATCCTGTGAGGTCGTGACGATGTTGCGCACCACCGCACTGGGCGTGCGTCGCGGTTCAGCGGAGGTCCTGCAGGGCGTAGATCTTGCGGTATCTACCGGTTCGTGGTTGGCCGTGGTCGGCCCCAACGGTGCAGGGAAGTCGACGCTGCTCTCTGCCGTCGCGGGCCTGCTCCCCCACACCGGTGACGTGGAGCTCGGGGGTCGGAACCTGCGATCGTTGCGCCCCCGCGAACGGGCACAGGTCCTGGCCTATGCACCGCAGGAGCCGGAACTACCCGCTGATCTCACCGTCACCGACTACGTCTTGCTCGGCCGCACCCCGTACCGCTCGATGATCGGCGGCGACCGGCCCGCCGACACCGCACTGGTCGCCGAAGTGCTGGAACAGCTTGACCTCACCAGGCATGCGGCCCACAGGTTGGACAGGCTCTCCGGGGGTGAGCGCCGACGAGCAGTGCTGGCCAGGGCCCTGGCTCAGCGGGCTCCGCTGTTGTTGCTCGACGAGCCAACCGCAGGCCTCGACGTCGGCCACGCCCAGCAGCTGCTCGAGCTGCTCGACGGCTTGCGCCGCTCCGAGGCGGTCACGCTTGTGACCACACTGCACGACCTCACCCTGGCCGGACAGTATGCGGACGCGCTGCTGCTGCTCGACGGCGGCCACACTGTTGCGGCCGGGCCACCCGGTGACGTGCTGCGTGCGGCGGTGCTCGGTGAGCGCTACCAGGCCACTCTCACAGTGCTCGATCCCGGAGATGGATCCTTGGCCGTGGTGCCGCTCCGTCCGCGGCAGTGACCGAGTCCGGGGCCGCCGAGGAGCGCTCCGCGCCGTATCAGTCCTTGCCGCCGGCCATGTCCAAGGCCGCGAGGTACCCGAACACCACGCTGGCCGCGATGGGGTTTCCACCACCGGGATAGGTGGTTCCGCTCACCGCAGCCATGGAGTTCCCCGCCGCGTAGAGACCGGGAATGGGGCTCCCCGCCGCATCCAGTACCCGCGCGTGGGGGTCAGTCCGCAGGCCGCCCTTGGTGCCCAGATCCGACAGTCCGAACGCTGCCGCATGAAAGGGCCCCTGACTGATGGGAACCAAGGCCGAACCGCCCTCGGGCACAAAGGCCTTGTCATAGGCCTCCTCACCGCGATGAAAGTCCTCGTCCGTGCCGATCTCCGCCTGCTTGTTGAACCGCTCCACGGTGGCCTCGAGCGCGGGCCCGGGCACTCCGATGAGAGCCGCGAGCGCCTCGAGGGTGTCCGCGGTATGACGAAGACCGGTGTGCACATAGTCCGCCGACTCTGCCATCGGCACGTTCGATGCCTGGACCGGCGGAACCTCGCCCTCGCGGTCGTCGTAGATCATCCAGTACGGCATGGACAGCGAGCCGTCGTTGACAGCGTCGATGATGTCTCGGCCGATCCGGTCGTAGGCCATCGACTCGTTGGTGAATCGTTCGCCGGCGTCATTGACGAAGATGCCCCCGGTGAACCACAACGAGAATGTGGACGTGCCGTCGGGGTGCGTGATCCCGGGAGACCACCACGCCTCACCCATCAGGTCGGTGTCGGCCCCGATCTTGATGGCGGCAGAAATCGCTGCCCCCATGTTCCCGCCCGGGCCCATCGAGTCCTTCGTGTCGCCGGGGACACCCCACCGCTTGCGCATCTCGGCGTTGTTCTCGAATCCACCCGAAGCGATCAGCACACCTCGCCGGGCCTTGATCTTCGTCCGTTTCCCGTCCCGTACCACCACTGCACCGACGACGGCGCCGTTCTCGAGAACGAGCTCATCACAGACCGAGTTTCGGTAGAGCGTGGTCGATGGCTGCTCGGACAGCGCGAGCAGGAGTCGGCCGATCAGTGCCTGACCGCCGGAAACCCATCTCGGCAACGGGTGGCCCCGCCGCTCGGTGGGCAGCGGCGGCCTCAGCTCGTCCCGAAGGTCCCCCAATGTGGAGCCACGCATTCCCAACGGGACGATATGCCGGCCTCCAGCTCGCGACTCTGGGGCCAAACCGAAGTAGTCCGGCCAGGGGAGCACCTCGAAGGCGAAGTGCTCGTCGCGTTCGAGGTAGTCGATCAACGGGGCCCCGTTGTCCAGGAACGCATCCTGCAGCTCTCGTGGTGTTCGATCGCCGACCACAGCGCGAAAATAGCTTCGCGCCGCCTCCATGGTGTCGTTGTCACCGGCCCGGCGCAGCACCGCGTTGCACGGCAGCCACATGCCGCCGCCTGAGTAGGCCGTGGTCCCGCCGAACTTGTCGGTGGCCTCGACAACGGTGACCGCCAGTCCCTCGTGGCCCGCGACGTATGCACCGACGAGGGCGCCGCCACCCGATCCGACGACCAGTACATCGCATTCCTCGGCCCAGAGTGACTCAGTCATTCATTCTCCCCAGTCGGCATCACGGTTCGCTGATCGATGACGTGCCTTGTCCGGCGTCCAACGTAGGTGCACGGCGCGGCGAGGTCGGATCCAGTCCCGGTGAGCGAGACGTTCCTGACCTCAGTACGACTTCGGCAGACCGAGACTGTGCTGCGCCACGAAGTTCAGAATCATCTCCCTGCTCACCGGCGCCACCCGCGCGATGCGCGCCGCCCCCAACATTGCGGCCAGTCCGTACTCCTTGGTCAGACCGGCGCCACCGTGCGTCTGAATGGCCTGGTCCAGCGCCCTGATGCTGGCCTCCGCCGCGGCGTACTTCGCCATGTTCGCGGCCTCCGCCGCACCGAAGTCATCACCGGCGTCGTAGAGCGTGGCGGCCTTCTGCATCATGACCTTGGCGAGCTCGAGCTCGATCTTGATCTGCGCCAAAGGGTGCGCAATGCCTTGGTGCGCCCCGATCGTCGTCTTCCACACCGAACGTTCGTTGGCGTACTTGACCGCCTTGTCGAGGGCGTAGCGGCCCATTCCGATGGCCATCGCCGCGCCCATGATGCGTTCTGGATTCAACCCCGCGAACAGCTGCATCAACGCAGCGTCCTCGGCGCCGACCAAGGCCTCGGCGGGAAGGCGGACGTCGTCGAGGAACAGCATGAACTGACGGTCGGGCACCGTCAGCTCCATGTCGATCGGCTGCCTCTCGAAGTTCTCGGCGTCGGTCGGCACGATGAACAGGGCCGGCTTGAGCTTGCCGGTCTTGGAGTCCTCGGTGCGCGCCACGATGAGCACCGCGTCCGCCTGATCCACGCCGGAGATGTAGATCTTGCGTCCGTTGAGGATCCAGTCAGTGCCATCTTTCCTGGCCGTCGTGGTGATCTGGTGCGAGTTGGAGCCGGCGTCGGGCTCGGTGATGCCGAACGCCATGATGGACGAACCGTCGGCCAGCTTCGGCAGCCACTCGCTCTTCTGCGCGTCGGTGCCGTACTTGCCGATGATGGTTCCGCAGATCGCCGGCGAGACCACGAGCAACAGCAGGCCGGCACCGCCCGCGGACAGCTCTTCCTGCACCAAGGCCAGCTCGTAGATCCCCGCCCCGCCGCCGCCGTGCTCCTCGGGCAGGCTGACTCCGATGAAGCCGAGCTTGCCCGCTTCATTCCACAGCTCGACCAGCGGTTCACCGGCGCGCGCCTTCGGCAGAACGTAGTCGGTGTAGTTGAAACGCTCGGCGAGCTTAGCGACGGATGCGCGCAGTTCTTTCTGCTCGGCGGTCTCGATGAAGCTCATGGTGTCTCCTCTGTATCGGATGCGGTGACGACAGCCAGAATTGTCCCGACGTCGACCTGTTGACCCACACTGACGGGCAATTCGGTGAGGATTCCCGCCGCGGGCGCCACGATGGAGTGCTCCATCTTCATTGCTTCCAGCCAGAGCAGGGGCTGACCTGCTGTGACGGTGTCGCCGACGGAGGCGCCCAGCCGGATCACCGCCCCGGGCATCGGAGCCACCAATGATCCCGCGGCCACGACCGAGGCTGGGTCGACGAACTTCGGCACAACGGTCAAGTTGCTTGCCCCGAACACCGAGTCAACGCACACAAGATCGCCGTAACGGGCAACGTCGAAGCGCCTGCGCAGCCCGTCGACGAACAAGACGACTGTCGATGGGGTGGCGGACTCCAGTTCGGCGCGCTCAACGAAGCTGCTCTGGAGACCGGTGCGAGTGAATCGGTAGTCGACCTTGTGGACGTCGGATTCGCTCGCGAACACCTTGACCTGCGGCTGTGACGGGACATTGCGCCACGCGCTCGGCAGCGCGCAGTTGACTTTCGCCGACTGCCGGTTTGCTGCGGCCTGGGCCAAGGCCGCAGCCAGCGCGGAAAGCCGCTCGGTATCTGGAGACGCCAGCGGAACGGACAGGGTGTCGAGACCGTGCGTGGCGAAGAACGCGGTGTCGGTGTCGCCAGCCAGGAAAGCCGCGTGCCGCAACACATTGACCAGGAGGTCGCGGTTGGTCACCACCCCGTGGATCTTGGCCTTGGCCAGCGCCGTGGCAAGCTGCCTGGCCGCGGCCTCCCGGCTCGGCGCCCAGGAGATGACCTTGGCGAGCATCGCGTCGTAGTGCACGCCGACCACGGATCCGTCGACCACCCCAGAGTCAAGACGGAGGCCCCGATCGGCCACGGGGACCGTGAACTCGGTGTCGATGCCGGGGATCTCGAAACGATGCACCGTCCCGCTCTGCGGCTGCCAGTCCTTGGCCGGGTCCTCGGCGTAGAGGCGGACCTCGATGGCATGGCCCCGCTGGACGGGTTGGCGCACGGGCAGTGCACCTCCGTCGGCGATCTGCAACTGCAGCTCAACCAGGTCGAGCCCGGTCGTCAGCTCGGTGACAGGATGCTCGACCTGCAGACGGGTGTTCATCTCCAAGAAGTAGAAGCCGCCCTTGTCGTCCGCGAGGAACTCGACGGTCCCGGCGCCCTCGTAGCCGATCGCAGCGGTGGCTTCGACGGCCGCCGTGAACAGCGCCTCGCGCATGGACCCGAACTTCTCCACGAGTGGAGAGGGCGCCTCCTCGACCACCTTCTGGTGTCGGCGTTGGATCGAGCACTCGCGCTCACCTACCGCCCACACCGTGCCATGGGAGTCGGCCATCACTTGAACCTCGATGTGGCGCCCGGTCTCCAGATAGCGCTCACAGAAGACCGTCGGATCCCCGAAGGCCGAGGCGGCTTCCGCACGGGCGCCCGCAAGCTGGGCCGGAAGGTCCTTCAGCGCACGCACGACTCTCATGCCCCGACCACCACCGCCCGCGGAGGCTTTGATCAACACCGGCAGCTCGGCCTCGGTGACGTCGGCGGGGTCCAACTCCTTGAGGACGGGTACACCGGCGGCATCCATCAGCTTCTTGGACTCCACCTTCGAGCCCATGAGCTCGATGGCCCTGACGGGGGGGCCGATCCACACCAGCCCTGCGTCCTGCACGGCCCTGGCGAACTCGGCATTCTCCGACAGGAAGCCATATCCGGGGTGGATCGCGTCCGCACCGGCGGCCTTTGCGGCCGCGATCAGCAGATCACCGCGCAGGTACGTTTCCGCCGGGGTGTTGCCGGGTAGCCGCACAGCGGTGTCGGCCTCGTTCACATGCGGAGAACCGGCGTCCGCATCTGAATAGACGGCCACAGCGCCCAGTCCCATACTGCGGGCGGTGGCGAACACCCGTCGGGCGATCTCACCGCGATTGGCGACCAGTACCGAAGTGATTCTCACGCTGCTCACATTCGGAAGACACCGAAGCTGTCGGTGCCTTCGATCGGGGCGGTGGCAATCGCCGAGAGACAGAGGCCCAGCACCGTGCGGGTATCGCGCGGGTCGATGATGCCGTCATCGAAGAGGCGGCCGGACAGGAACATCGGTAGTGACTCGGCCTCGATCTGCGCTTCGACCATGGCGCGCATGCCCTTGTCCGCGTCCTCGTCGAATGGCTCCCCCCTCGCCTCGGCGCTGCCCCGCATGACCAGGGAGATGACACCGGCCAGCTGCGCCGGACCCATCACGGCGGACTTGGCGCTCGGCCAGGAGAACAGGAATCGCGGGTCGTAGGCACGGCCGCACATCCCGTAGTGCCCGGCGCCGTAGGAGGCACCGATCAGCAGCGAGAGGTGCGGCACCGTGGAGTTGGAGACCGCGTTGACCATCATCGCGCCGTGTTTGATGATGCCGCCCTGCTCGTACTCCTTGCCGACCATGTAACCGGTGGTGTTGTGCAGGAACAACAGTGGCGTGTTGGAACGGTTCGCCAGCTGAATGAACTGGGTCGCCTTTTGTGCTTCCGCACTGAAGAGCACCCCGCGGGCGTTGGCGAGAATGCCGATCGGATACCCGTGCAGCTCCGCCCACCCCGTCACCAACGAGCTGCCGTACATGGCCTTGAACTCGTCGAAATCGGAGCCGTCGACGATGCGCGCGATCACCTCGCGTGGGTCGAAGGGGACCTTGAGATCCGGCGGCACGATGCCGAGCAGCTCCTCTTCCTCGTACAGCGGTTCGATCACGTCCGGGCGCGAGGCCGGGCCCTTCTTCGTCCAGTTCAGTCGTTTGATGATGGTGCGCCCGATACGGATCGCGTCGTACTCGTCCAGCGCGAGATAGTCGGCGAGACCCGAGGTGCGGGCGTGCATCTCGGCGCCACCGAGGGACTCGTCGTCGGACTCCTCACCGGTCGCCATCTTGACCAAGGGCGGCCCGCCGAGGAACACCTTGGACTGTTCCTTGATCATCACCACGTGATCGGACATGCCCGGGATGTACGCCCCGCCGGCGGTGGAGTTGCCGAAAACCAGTGCGACCGTCGGAATTCCCGCAGCAGAAGCCTGGGTCAGGTCGCGGAATGCCTGACCTCCGGGGATGAACACTTCCTTCTGCGTCGGCAGATCGGCCCCGCCAGACTCGACGAGGGTGATGACCGGAAGCCGGTTCTCCCTGACGATCTGGTTGACCCGGAAGCTCTTCTTGATGCTCCACGGGTTGCTCGCTCCACCCCGTGAGGTGGGATCGTTGGCGACGATCATGCATTCGACGCCCTCGACGACACCGATCCCGGTCACGACGTTGGCGCCGACGGGAAAGTCGCTCCCCCAGGCCGCCAACGTGCACAGCTCGAGGAACGGAGAGTCCTCGTCGATCAACAGCTCGATGCGCTCACGGGCAAGCAGCTTGCCCCGTTTATGGTGCCGCTCAGCATATTTCGCGCCGCCACCCGCGATGGCCTTCGCGTGCTCCGCGGCAACCTCCGCGAGCTTGGTGAGCATCGACTCCTGCGCAGCGGCGAACTCCTGCGACGTGGGGTCGAGGGATGAGCGAAGCACGGTCATGCGATCAGCGCCGTCGGGATGTCGATGTGTCGCGACCTCAGCCACTCGCCGAGTCCCTTGGCCTGCGGATCGAAACGGGCGTTGTACGCAACGCCCTGGCCGAGGATCCCTTCGATCACGAAGTTGACGGCACGCAGCCGCGGTAGGACATGCCGAGTGATGGGTAGTTCAGCCGTCTCGGGCAGCATTCGCCGGACCTCCTCGATCGTGAGCGCATGGGCCAGCCAACGCCAGTGCTCCTCGGTGCGCACCCATACCCCGATGTTTGCGTTACCGCCCTTGTCCCCGCTGCGCGTCGCCGCGATCGTCCCGAGCGGAACGCGGACGGTTTCGCTGGGCGGCAAGGGCTCCGGCAAGCTCGGCGGTGCGACTTCCGCGAGCTCGAGGGTGTCGGTCGCCGGGGCGACGTCCACCCGCGTGTGATTTGGCAGCACCGCAATGTGCGGCACCTGCTGCGCGTCCACATAGCCGGCCGTGAACACGCCGTAGGGCGCACCGTTTCCGGGCATGGTCGTGAACGTGCAACCGGGGTAGCTGGCCAGTGCGAGCTCCACCGCAACGCTCGAGAATGCACGCCCGACCTTCTTCGGGTCAGGGTCACGAACGACGCAGCGCAGGATTGCGCTCGCCTGCTCCTCCGTTTCGGCGTCGGGTCGATCGAGGCGCGCGAGGGTCCAGCTCAGCTCGGCGGGGCGGACCGCCAGCCAGGATTCCAGTTGTTCCTGAGCCAGTGCCGCTTTCGCCTCGATGTCC
This sequence comes from Mycobacteriaceae bacterium, assembly GCA_017882745.1. Classification (GTDB taxonomy): domain Bacteria; phylum Actinomycetota; class Actinomycetes; order Mycobacteriales; family Mycobacteriaceae; genus X156. The sequence continues at coordinate 18,890 of JADGOX010000005.1, forward strand.
AGACCGGTGAGCACGAAGGACATCTCGTTGCGGAAGCCGCCGAGGGTGTTCAGCGAAACCTTCAACTGCCGCGGCGGGGCCTCACCCCTGACAGCCCCGATCAGCACCCGGTCCGGGCCGTCTTGGCTCAACTCGATGGTGTCGATGCGTGTGGTGACGTCGGGTCCGGCGTAACGGGCTCCGGTGATCTCGTACATCAGCTGGGCTGTGACGGTGTCGACAGTGACCGCGCCGCCGGTGCCTGGGTGCTTGGTGATCACCGAGGACCCGTCGCGGCGGATCTCGGCAATGGGGAACCCCGGGCGGCCCAGGTCGGCGATTTCGGTGAAGAAGGAGAAGTTGCCGCCGGTGGCCTGCGTCCCGCACTCGATGACGTGGCCCGCTGCCACCGCGCCGGCAAGCTGGTCGTGATCGTTGCGCCTCCAACCGAAGTGGGCGGCGGCCGGGCCAACGATGAGCGAAGCGTCGGTCACGCGTCCGGTGACGACCACGTCGGCGCCGGAGTTCAAGCACTCGACGATGCCCCACGCGCCCAGGTACGCATTCGCGGTCAGTGGCTCACCCAGGCCGAGATCCTTGGCCCGCGCGCTGAGGTCGTCACCCTCCACATGCGCGAACCGCGCTGTCACACCGAGCTTCTCCGCAAGCTCTCGGAGCTTGTCCGTCAACCCCGCGGGATTCAGACCACCGGCGTTGACGACGACCTGCACACCCTTGTCCACCGCGAGCCCAAGGCAGTCCTCCATCTGACGGAGGAAGGTCTTGGCATAGCCCAGGTTTGCATCCTTCATCCGGTCTCGGCCGAGGATGAGCATGGTCAGCTCGGCGAGGTAGTCGCCGGTGAGCACGTCCAGCTGCCCACCCTCGAGCATCTCGCGGACAGCGGACATCCGGTCGCCGTAGAAACCCGACGCGTTGCCGATGCGGATGAGCTCCGGGTCGATCGCCAACGCCCTCATGATGCACCGTCTCCTGTCGCTGGAATAGACGTAGGTTCGCACCGATCGCGGTAAGAAGCAAGCACGCTTGATTGTTTCTTACCGAGGGGTGTGCCCCGTGCAGTTCAGCAGTCGGTTCCCAGCAAGGCATAGAAGTCCAGATGCGCCCGCGCGGCGTCGTCCCAACTGTGCCGCAGTGCGAGCTCCCGCCCCCGCGTACCGCGCCCACCGTCGGCCGCCTCGCCCAGCGCCTGGGCCATCTCGGCGTGCGTCGAGGCGTACCGCACCGCATCCCCGAACACCTCCCGCAGGACAGGCAGGTCCCTGGCCACTACAGGGACACCCGCGGCCAAGGCCTCCATTGCAGCCAACCCGAAACCCTCCTTGGTGGACACGAAGGCGAACACCGCTGCCTGGGCCACGAGCGAAGGCAGAGCATCATCGTCGACGATCCCCAGCATGTGCGGCCGGACCCCGAGCTCGGCGACGCGCTCGTCGAACACCTCGCGGTACCCGCGGTAGTCGAACAGCGTCTCGCCGCCCGCAAACACAAGGTTCACTCCGGGCCGCTTTCCCACGAGCAGGGCGTATGCCTCGAGCAGGTCGATGCTCCCCTTGCGTGGTTCGATACCGCCGACCGCGAGCACGTACTCGCCCAGTTGACCGGCCCACTCGGCACGGGATGCCGAGTCACTGCCTCCATCGATGAAGCGTTGCGCATCAACACCGTTAGGGATGACGGTGGGAGTCAGGCCCCAGCCGTCGCGGACCTCAGCGGCCACCGCCTTCGACACACAGATCCGCGCGTAGGGCTCGACGACCGCCCGCTCGTGGCACGCGGCCAGTGCCGGAGTGGAGAACTGGTCGAGGTGGTGAATGGTCCGGACGCAACGTCCGACGGCATTGGCACTGATGCAGTCCTGCGCGTGGACGACGTCGTAGAGCTCGGGTGTGAACTCCGCGCGCAGCACCTTGATCGATCGCAGGATCCGGTCGCCCACATCCTCATTCTCGACGGACGGGAACGGCACCACACGGATGCCCACCGCCGCATCGACCTGGCGAAAGAACCCCCCGTCGCCGCCGCGGCCAAGCGTCCACACGGTGACGTCGGCACCGTGACGCGAGAGCGCCTCGGCCAGCGCCAACGTGTGGACCACGCCCCCACGCGGTTTCGTGGAGTACGTCGCCAAGGCGACGCGCATCGTCATTCCTCCCCGGCGCCCAGCAGGTTGCGATAGGTGTCCACTCGGCGCTCGTCGAGGTGCCACAGCACCCGTCGCGCCCGCTCGATCTCGTAGGTGACGTCCAGCTCAGCCACTGCCACTCCCCCCTTGGTCCCTGTGCGGGCAAGCACATCGCCGCCCGGTCCGACCACCTTCGCCTGGCCGAGGAACCGCAGGCCACCCTGCACGCCGGTCTGGTTCGACGAGACCAGCACCACCTGGTTCTCTGCGGCCCGCGCGGAATCGTAGAGGTCGAACAGCCGCGACTGGCGGTCCTGTGTCAGCCGTGCGGCTCGGTTGGTGACGTTTGCCGGCCACGCGGACAATGCCGCGATAACGCCGGCACCATCCAGCGCCAGGGTCCTGGCCGCCTCCGGAAACGTCTTGTCGTAGTCGATCAGCATTCCCAGCCGGCCGACAGGAGTGTCGAAGGCCTGAAACCGGTCGCCTGCCGCATAGGCCAAGGACTCACCCGCCGGCTGGTGCACCTTGCGGTGGGTCCCGAGGACGCCGTCACCGGTGACGCACACTGCCGTGTTGTAGCGCCGCCCACCGCACAGCTCGGTGTACCCGATACACACCGTCACGGGGCCGGCCATCTTGACGACGGCCGCAAGCTCCGGCCCGTCCGCGCGCAGAGCAGGGGGAAGTGCATCAGTATCCGGTCTGCGCAGGTCCGAGATGTACCCGCCCAGGCAGGCATCGGGCAGCACCAGCAGATCGATCTCGTTTCTGGCGGCGGTGGCGATAATGACCTCGAGCTTGAGCAAAGCGCGATCGATGTCGCTTCCGAAGTGGCCTGCCAGCGCCGCCAGACGTGTCATTGCGATGGTGATCAGCTCAGCTCAGCGCCGCGGCCATCGGACTGACCGATGCGCCGAGTGTCATCTGGTTCGCGAGGTACTCCGCGTCCCGTGCGACGCCGGCAAACCGACCCGAACCCCACGTGTGCTGCCAGGGCAGACCCAGGAAGTACAGGCCGCGCACGGGCGTGACACCACGTTGGTGGCAGGGATGGCCTTCGCCGTCGAACACCCCGGCATGCAGCCACCGGTAGTCCGTGCGGAAACCGATGGACCACACCACCGAGGTGATGTTGACGGTGCTCAGGTCGAGCGAGGTGACCTCGCGCTGCGGCGTCCACGCGGGCCGGGAACGCTTCTCGGTAGGCGCCGGAATGCCCCGACTCTCGATGTAGGCGTCGATGGAGTCCTTGATCGACTCGTTCACACTGTCTGCAGCATCGAGCGACGCGGCCAGCGTGGGCGCGAACTGCAGAGTGCCGTCCACCACCTCGAGCAGCCGACCGTAGAGCTTCATCCCTTGCAGTGCAAAGACTCTCAAGTCGATGTCACGTCCTCCGTCGCGCCCGGTGACGTAGTGGTTGGTGTTCTCCCGCTTGGCGAGCCCGCCAGGGTGCTCGGCGATCGGGACGTCGTACGTCCCCATGTCGTGCAGCCAGGCAACGCAGTCGCGGCCACGGTAGAAGCGGGCCACTCGAGGAGCGCTTCCGGTCACCAGATGCACCGTGCGCCCCTCGAGCTGCAGGTCCTCCGCAATCTGGGCCCCGGACTGTCCGTTGCCGACCACCAGCACCTCCCCTGCCGGCAGCCGCCCAGCGGACTTGTACTGCGAAGAATGGATCTGGGTGATGCTCGCAGGCAGCCGCTCCGCAAACCGCGGGACGACGGGGACGTGGTAGCCACCGGTCGCCACGACGACTTGGCGAGCGCGGATCGGCCCTGAGGTGGTATCCACGTCGAAACCACCGTCGGCCGACTGGTGCACCGAGCTGACGGAGACACCCTCGCGAAGGGGAACGGGGAAGCTCTCGGCATAGCCGCGCACGAAGTCATAGGTCTGCTCGCGAGTCATGAAGCCGTCGGGGTCGTCGCCGTCGTAGCCGTACCCGGGAAGAGCGCACTGCCAGTTCGGCGTCACCAAGGTGAAGCTGTCCCAGCGGCTGTCACGCCACTCGTGTGCGGCACTCGCACGCTCGAGCACCACGTGGTCGATGCCCCGGTGCACCAGGTGCCAGCTGATCGACAACCCCGCCTGGCCACCGCCTATCACCACCACGTCATGTTGTTCGGTCATCGTGCACCTCCAGAGACAGGGGCGGAATCATGTCCAGGACTCGGACGGGGGACTCGGGTGGATATGCGGCCGCAGCCAGCTCGAGGTCTGCCAGCTGCTGTGCCGCCGAGGTGCAGTACGTCCCGAACTTCGCCCGCACCCGTTCGCTGGCCTCGTTCAGGGCAGTACGGCTGCGTGCGACGAACTCCGCGACGCAGTAGCTCTCGCCGATGGTCAGGTAGTCGTGCATGACCAGGGACGGCGAGTAGCAGGACTCCCTCTTGCCGTCGGGCCACTGGACGGTGAAGGTCATCTCAGGCATGGGCCGGCTCCTTGAGCAGGCTGCCGGTCACCCGGTTCTCCTCGACCACCTCGCCATAGACCTCGGGTCGCCGGTCGCGCAAGTTGTACATGCCGCCACTGCGAATCGCCGCCAGCTCCGCCTGGACGTCGAGCTTCGCCGACACGAGTCCCGGTTCGGTGCCGGTGTCCGCCAACACCTCGCCACCCGGCCCGACGATCTTGGCACTGCACACGAACCGGAGCGATCCAAAGGTGCCCGCCTGGTTCGACGCGACCCACACCACCTGGTTCTCGGTGGCGCGAGCTCGGTCATATATGTCGAAACGTTGCTTCCAGCGGTCGTTCTCCATGCTCTCCACCTGGGCGGTGCGGGCCGTGGGCCACGCGGACAGGGAGGTGATGATCTCGGCCCCGTCCAGCGCGAGGGTCCGCGCCGCTTCCGGAAACGCCTTGTCGTAGCAGATCTGCATGCCCATGCGGCCTACCGGAGTGTCGAAGGCGGCGAAGGTGTCTCCCGCCGAATAGCAGAGGTTCTCCCCAAGGGGCTGATGCACCTTGCGGTACGAGCCGAAGATCCCGTCGCCATTCAGCGTCGCCGCCGCGTTGTACCTGACCTTTCCGTCTGCCTCGCAGAAACCGAGAGTCACGACCAAGTCGCCGGCCAGCTCCCGCACCCGCCGCAGCTCTGGGCCGTCCAGATCGAGTGCAGGCGGGAGGCTGTCGAGTCGACGTTGACGTGACGCCTCGCTCTCCGTGCCCCCGCCCAGACTGGGCAGGTAGCCCCCGAGGCAGGCCTCGGGCAACACCAACAGCTCGCTGCCCACCTGACGCGCCTGCGCGATCAACGCTTCGATCGTGCGAAAGCTCTGTTCCATGTCGCGGCCGAACTCCGCGGCGGCGACCGAGATCCCTGTTGTGCTCATGCTCTTCCCAATCCTGTGACGGTGCTCTGCACCACGCGGGTTACCACTCCGTCGGGCCAGCGCAGGCCGACCCCCGGTTCTGTCGTCAGCTCTCCGCACACCGCCGACGCGGCTGGACCAGCCGGTGCCGTTTCTCGGCCGCGCCGGTCGGCGGTGACCATCGCGAACCCCGGGAAGCACGTCAGCCAGTCACCGACGGATGCCCCCGCCGGGCGCGGCACCGCAGTGACGTCCAGCACTGCACCCAGTCCACTGGCCTCCGCGAGCATTCCCGTTGTTCCGGCGAGGCCCGCCATGCTCACGTCCTTCGCTGCCCTGGGCCGGGCCCGGGCCACGTAGGAACCCATCGCGACCAGCTCCTCCCCCGTCCGCCACGAGCTCGAGTCCCACTGCTGGCCTTGGTATCCCGGACGCCACTGCCCACCCAGGTCGGCCGTCAGCCGCAGCTCGTCGCCGACGCGCCCCCCACCAGCCATCACGGGCTCCGACGTCCGGCCGAGGGCGGTGACCGAAAGAGCCGCAGGGACACCCAGCTGGGTGTGGCCACCGAGAACCGGGACCCCCCAGGTCTGGCTGGCCCGGCTCAGTCCCCGGATCACGCGAGTGAGGATCGACTGGTTGGGTGCCCCGACTGCGTCGAGCAGGCCGATCGGCGCAGCACCCATGGCGGACAGGTCGTTCAGGTTCACCAGGGCAGCGCACCACCCGGCCCACTCAGGGTCACGCTGAACCATGGACGGCACGATCGCATCGCACGCGGCGATCACATCAGTGCCCGGTACCGGTGCACCGTCGTCACCTCGGAAACCGTTGCCGCCCAGTCCCATCTCATGGCTCTGCAGCGGTCTCAGGATCTGCGCCAACACTGATTTGGTGGCAGCGACAAGGTCCTGGATGCGGTCGATGGGCCACCGCATCTGAACATGGGGGACGTCTTGCACCACCGTGTCCGCAATGCGCACCCAACCGAGGCGCGTGAACATCGGCTCGTTCTGCGTCTGCACCGTCGCGTCGAAGCGGAGAACCCCGTGAGCCTCGGCGTAGGCACATGCCGCGCGGACGAGTGCCTTGCCGATGCTGCGGCTGTGGCGGGCACGCACATCCACCACCAGACGGCTACCTGCCCACCAGCCGAGGTCCTCCTCGGTTACCGGTGCCACGCGGACACCGCCCAACACCCGACCGTCGTGATCGGTGGCAACCAGCACCACCGTGCGGGGATCGTCGTCGACGTCGTCGCGGTCACTGCCCGCAAACAGGCCCTGCTCGTCGACGAACGTCTCGCGGCGCAGGACTCGGTATGCCGCCACGGCCGACCGGGTTTCCCCGGGTCCGATCAGAAACTCCTGCACCGTTGTCGGTGCGGGCCCGGAGAGAACGGCCATGTCCAGGACAGCCATCTCAGCCTCCCGCGTTCTGGAGCACGCTGCACGCACCGCAGGCCGCACACCCGGCTTTCTGGTCCGACCCGAGCATGCCTGCGGACTGCAGCTCTTTCGCCACCCGAGCGCTCACGTTCTCCACGAGCGCGGCACTCGGTGCCTGCGCCCCGTCCGCCACCGCGAGGGTGCCCGCAAGCGGACGGAAGGGCACCACGAACGGGTACACGCCCATCTCGATCAACTCCGCTGCCCCCGCGACGAACTCGTCCGGGTCCTCGCCCAGACCGATCAGCAGGTAGGTCGACACCTGGTTGCGGCCGAACACCCGGACCGCTTCCCTCCAAGCTGCCCGGTACTCATCGAGGGTGACCGCTGACTTGCCCGGCATCCACCGCCTACGGACCTCGTCGTCCAGGGACTCCACGTGGATACCGATCGACACTGCACCCGCATCGAACAGCTCGGTGATGGTCTGCCGGTCTCCGGGCGGCTCACACTGCACCTGAATCGCCAGGCCCGGCACGACCGCCTTCACCGCCCGGACGCAGCGCGCGAGGTGGCGCCCACCCCGATCCGCAGCCGCCGAGGTGCCCGTCGTCATGATCATCTGGGTGACGCCGTCCAGACGCACGGCAGCCTCAGCCACCTCGGCAAGCTGTTCGGGCCGCTTCACCGCGATCGTGGACCCGGCGTTCAGCGACTCCTCGATGGAGCAGAAGCGGCATCGCTGAGCCGGGTCGTAGCGAATGCAGGTCTGGACCACTGTGGTGGCCAGGACATTGGCACCGTGCAGGCGGGCGATCTTCTCGTAGGAGACGCCGTCGGCGGTGTGCAGGTCGTAGAACTTCGGCCGGCGAACCGGCTCGATGTCCACCCCCATGTCGGTGCCGTCCATCAGCAACCGGTTGCCGCTCACCACGTAGGGACTGTCCGAGCGGATCGGGATGGCGCCGCCGACCCCGCCGATCAGGACGTGCCCGTCGTCGCTGGGTCCGGCCCCGGACCGCCGGGTGACCGGCACGTCCAGGACCTGGATCCCGCGGACCGCGAGGTCAACTCTGGTGGAGAAGCTCATGGGGCCACCCCCTCAGACCATGTAGGTCGAGTTGATGATCGCGCCCTTGCGTGCGTAGTGAATGATCGCGTCCTGCACGTCGAGCGGGTGGGCCGGGATGGCGCCCTCGATCAGATCCTCCTCGCGGTGCCCGTGCAGGGCGAGACCGAAACGGCACACGAAGACCGTGCCGCCTTCCGCGATGAAGGTGGCGAGCGCGTCGTTGATGTTCTGCTCGCCGGGAAAGCCGCTGTCACCGGCGGTCGGGAACCCTCGGGTGGCGATGGCGTTCATCGCACCGGTTCCGTAGAAGTAGATCGCGGACTCGAAGCCCTTGCGCAGCGCGCGGGTGGCCTGGAGAACGGCGACGAAACTCACCGAGGACTCATGGGCAATACCGTGAACCAGCGTGAAATAGCACTCCCCGTCCTCCGCCTTGTAGTCCGGGAAGATCTTCGTGGAGCCGTAGATGTTGCTGCCCTTCGGCAACGCCGGGTGGGGGATCTCCGAGAGTGACTGCTGGATGTTCTCCGCGATGGTCTGATCGATGTCCGACACGTAAGCCTCCTGGAATCCCTTGAGCCAGAACTTCACTGGCATGGGACAAGTACAGGCTTCAACCGTTTCGGATTGGTCAGCGTCGGAATACGCCCGAGTTACGAGAAACTCACGTCGGAGGACGCCCGGAAATCTCCCGTTAGCACGGGAAACGCTAGACCGGACCTCCGTCCGCCTGAGACGATGCCTCAGCGTTCTCGTCACCGGCGTCAC
>JADGOX010000326.1 GCA_017882745.1 Mycobacteriaceae bacterium
AAACGATGCGTAGTACCGGCCGTCGGCCTCCCTGATCACCGTCACGCTCGACGGAACCGACGGCAGATCACGCGACCATTCGAGGCGAACATCGCCGACCTTCGCCACCCGCACCCCGCCAGCAGTGATGCCGAAGCCGTTACGGGTCAGCCGGATCGACTGCCGGTTGTCCTTGCGGGACCGGAACCTGGGGTGCCCCACCTTGCGGCCCTTACGCACACCTGACCGGGAGTCGAACCAGTTCCGGTACGCACGCCGCGCGTCCTGACATGCCTGCACCAAAGCAACCGACGCGACCTCACCCAACCACTCACGCTCGGGCGTGGTCTTGGCCAGGGTCACAACCTTGCGCTGCACCTGCGTGTCACTGATCTTCTCACCGCCCGCATACGCGTCCCGCCGGGCACGCAGCGCATCGTTGAACACCACCCGGGCGCAACCAAACGTCCTGGCCAGCAACACAGCCTGCCCAGGCGTCGGGTACGCACGGTAACGGTAACGAACGAGCACCCCCTCAACCTAACGTCACCCACCGACATTTCACCCACCGCTATCCGTATCGCCACCCCACCCCAAGCGACCATCCCAGACCCAAAAGACCGGGCTTGCCCCGCCCAAATACGCAGTCAACCAACACGCGAGAGTGCTGGTGCGCCTGATCAGCGGCCCGAGCGGTTCGCACCCAGCACGAGCGCCACGCAATGGTCGACAAAGCGCTCTCGGGACACCCGCATGGTGCCGTCGAGGTAGGCGAGGAACAGGCTGCTGAGCGCACCGACCGCGCCCACCGCCGCCATCTGCTTCTCGGCGGGGTCGAGAAGCCCGGACAGCTGATCGTGCACGAGCGTCACGAATGCGGGCATCATCGCCATGCCCCGCCCACCCAGTGCCGGCTCGGTCAGCGGGGAGAGCAGCAACACCCTGCCCATGGCCGGATCGTCGACCATCAGCGTCACGAATGCCTCCACCGCAGCCCGCGCCTGGCTGTGGTCCCGTTCTTCTGTCCGCCGACCATCGGCCGTACGACGGACGGCTTCGACCAGTACCTCCTGGGCGCGCGCACCGACCTCGTCGTAGACGGACCGCACGAACTGGTCCCGGTCTGCGAAGCTCTCGTAGAAGTAACGCTCGGTCAAGCCAGCTCTGCGGCACACCGCCCGGACTGCGACGGCGGGACCGCCGGGGTCGCCGAGCAGTGCGATGCCCGCGATGAGGAACTCGCGACGGCGCGCGGACTGCCGCGCCTCCAGCAATGGGCTGTTGCGACTCTCGACCATCACACCACCTCGTTGACAACCGTCGTTGTCAACCCTAGCGTGACAAACAGACGTAGTCAGTCTCACATCCGCACGGGAAGCGACTCGGGCGACGCCAACAGGAGTAGCCATGACCGAGACCGCACCCACGGTTGCCCCTGCACAAGCACTCGGACCCGAGTCGGTCACCTGGAAGTACTTCGGCGACTGGCGGGGCATCCTGCAGGGCCTGTGGGCCGGCTCGATGCAGAACATGCACCCCAAGCTCGGCGCGGCCGTCGAGCAGCACTCGCAGTTCTTCGAGGAGCGCTGGGAGCGGCTGTTCCGTTCGCTGTACCCGATCGGCGGGGTCGTGTTCGACGGCGACCGTGCCCATGAGACCGGACTCGAGGTGCGCAACTACCACCGCGACATCCGAGGGGTCGACTCCCAAGGCCGCCGCTACCACGCGCTCGACCCGGACGTCTTCTACTGGGCACACGCAACGTTCTTCGTCGGCACGATCCTCACGGCAGACAACTTCTGCGGCGGACTCCGCGAGGACGAGAAGCGGCAGATGTTCGAGGAACACAAGACCTGGTACCGGCAGTACGGCATGAGCATGCGCCCGGTTCCCGACACCTGGGAGGACTTCCAGGTGTACTGGGACCACATGTGCCGCAAGGTGCTCGAGGACAACAAGGCCACCCGGGACGTGCTCGACCTGTCTGCCCTTCCGCCGCCGCCCTTCGGGCCGTGGATACAGCGGGCACTGTGGCCCCTGTTGCGTCCCGTCGTCGCGAAGGGCTTCGTCTGGTTGACCGTCGGCATGTACGAGCAGCCGGTGCGGGATCTGCTCGGTTACCGGTGGAGCACCCGCGACGAACGGCTGCACCGATTCCTGGGGAAGTCGGTGAACGCGGCCTTCAGCCTCGTCCCGCGCCGACGGCGAATGCATCCGCGGAGCCGGGACGGCTGGGACCGGGCCACCGGTCGGCTGCCAGCATCCACCCCCTTGGTGCACACGCCTGTCCGCTACCTTCCGCCCGAGCGGGAACGCGACAATCCGATGCACTATTGCCCGGTGAACGCCGGCCGTCGGGGTTGACCTGGGTGTGGTGGCGACCACTAGGTGGTCATCAGCTCCTCGCGAAGAGGATGATGAACGGTTGCCGCGAAATATCCAGGAGGATGTGTGACCTACGGACCACTGATCGTCCAGTCCGACAAGACGCTGCTGCTCGAGGTCGATCACGAGCTGGCCAGTGATGCACGGCAGGCCATCGCCCCGTTTGCTGAGCTCGAACGTGCCCCCGAGCACATACACACCTACCGGGTGACGCCGCTGGCACTGTGGAACGCGCGCGCCGCGGGACACGACGCCGAGCAGGTGGTGGACGCTTTGGTCCGCTTCTCCCGCTATGCCGTTCCGCAGCCCCTGCTGGTCGACATCGTCGACACCATGGGCCGCTACGGGCGTCTGCAGCTGGTCAAGAGCCCCGCGCACGGACTGGTGCTGATCAGCCTGGACCGCGCGGTGCTCGAGGAAATCCTGCGCCACAAGAAGATCGCCCCCATGCTCGGTGCGAGGGTCGATGTCGACACCATCGTGGTCCATCCCTCCGAACGTGGACGCCTCAAGCAGATGCTGCTCAAGGTCGGCTGGCCCGCCGAGGACCTCGCCGGCTACGTCGACGGCGAGGCGCACGAGATCTCCCTGGAGACCGGCCCGGGCGCGTGGGAGCTGCGCGACTACCAGCAGATGGCTACCGACTCCTTCTGGGCGGGCGGCTCCGGAGTTGTGGTTCTTCCCTGCGGTGCGGGCAAGACGATGGTCGGCGCGGCAGCGATGGCCAAGGCGAAGGCCACCACCCTGATCCTGGTCACCAACACAGTCGCCGGACGGCAGTGGAAGCGTGAGCTCATCGCCCGCACCTCGCTGACGGAGGAGGAGATCGGCGAGTACTCCGGCGAGCGCAAGGAGATCCGTCCGGTCACCATCGCCACGTACCAGGTGGTCACCCGCAAGACCAAGGGCGAGTACCGCCACCTGGAGCTGTTCGACTCCCGCGACTGGGGCCTCGTGATCTACGACGAGGTGCACCTGCTCCCGGCACCGGTGTTCCGGATGACGGCCGACCTGCAGTCCCGCCGGCGACTCGGGCTCACCGCGACGCTGGTCCGCGAGGACGGCCGAGAGGGCGACGTGTTCTCCCTGATCGGCCCCAAGCGCTACGACGCGCCGTGGAAGGACATCGAGGCCCAGGGCTGGATCGCCCCCGCCGAATGTATCGAGGTGCGGGTGACGCTCACCGACGCCGAGCGGCTGTCCTACGCTACGGCCGAGCCGGAGGAACGCTACAAGCTGTGCGCCACGGCACGCACGAAGATGCCCGTGGTGCAGTCCATTCTGGACCGCCACCCTGGGGCACCCACCCTGGTGATCGGGGCGTATCTCGACCAGCTCGACGAACTGGGTGAGGCCTTGAACGCCCCGGTGATCCAGGGTTCCACGCGGAACAAGGAACGCGAGAAGCTGTTCGACGAGTTCCGCCGCGGGGAGATCCCGGTGCTCGTGGTGAGCAAGGTCGCCAACTTCTCCATCGACCTGCCGGAGGCCTCGGTGGCGGTGCAGGTCTCGGGCACCTTCGGCTCACGGCAGGAGGAGGCCCAGCGGCTGGGACGGCTGCTGCGGCCAAAGCACGACGGCGGGCAGGCGCACTTCTACTCCGTGGTGGCCCGGGACACGCTGGACGCCGACTATGCAGCGCACCGGCAGCGCTTCCTGGCCGAGCAGGGCTACGCGTACCGGATCACCGACGCCGACGACCTGCTCGGACCGCCCATCCCCGAGGTCGGCTAGCCCCGGACCCCGCCCCTTGAACGGCATTTGAGGGCCCTGAACGTCGATTTCCGTCACCGGAATCGACGTTCAGGGCCCTCAAATGCCCGAAGAACGGTCAGCGCTTGATGAGCCAGACGATGAACCCACCGATCACGGCACCGACCAGTACCGGCACCAACCGCTTCAACACGGCACTGCGACTGGAATCCAGCAGGTCGATGGCGTCAGGGGTTGGTGGGTACACCGGCCTGGGCCTCGGCTTGAGCTCCGTCACGGCAGCGGTCTTCGCCCCAGTGGCAGCAGGCTTGGCCCCAGTGGCAGCAGGCTTCTTGACTCCAGTGGCAGCGGCCTTCTTGGGGCCCGGCCGAGGAGCGGCCGCAGCCTGAGCCGTCTCCGCCGCCGGCGCTTCCTCTGCCGGCGCTTCCTCTGCCGTCGCTGCATCCGCACCGAGACGCTGGCTGAGGCAGTCGGAGAACTGGCCGATGATCTTGCCGCCCACCTCGATGATCAACCCGCGGCCCATCTGTGCTGGCTTCCCAGTGATCGACAGGTCTGTCTTGACCACCACGTTCGTGGTGGTCGGACCCTCCTCGGTGAGGATTGCCGTCACCTTGGCGTTGGCCTGGCCGTTGCCCCGGGAGTCCTTGCCCTTGGCGTCGATGGTGGCCGTGTGCGTGGCCTCGTCGGTGTCCA